>JAFRLD010000053.1 GCA_017431395.1 Bacillota bacterium
GGGTAGCGGTACCGGAGAGGCGCAGCGCAGTATCCTGCCTTATGCGGACCGGATCTGTCTCGTGTCTTCCAGGAACGAGCCGGAGCGGGAATTGCGCTACCGGGCATTCCTGCGTCATGGCCTCGAGAAGGACGTGGCAGGCCGGCTGATCCGGGTCTATAACCGGACTGCCGGAGCCGGCACCGGTAGCCCGCCGGATGCGGTGACCATTTCAGAGATCGAGACTCCGGGACCGGGGATCCTGCTGGAGGGAAGCTTCGGATGTGATGTTCAAAAGCTTGTACAACTATGCTATAATTACATGTAGTTAATATATGTAGTTGATCCTATCCGGGAAAGGAAGCATAGGTGCATCTGGAGAGTCTGATCGCCGATCTGGCACTGATCCTTATCGTTGCGAGCATCGTGACATTACTATTCCGCAAACTGAAACAGCCCGTCGTACTGGGCTATATTGTTGCGGGTTTTTTGATCAGCCCTAATTTCGAATATCTGCCGACCATCGTGGAGCAGGGGGACATCTCTGTCTGGGGGGAGATCGGTGTGATCTTCCTTATGTTCGGCTTGGGACTGGAATTCAGCTTCCGAAAGATCGCCCATGTCGGAGGCAGCGCGTTCACCATCGCCATCACGGTCATGGTGGCGATGCTGTTTATCGGTACCGGCGTTGGCCACCTCATGGGATGGGCCAAGATGGACTGCATCTTCCTCGGAGGAATGCTCTCCATGTCTTCGACCATGATCATACTTAAAGCGTATGAGGAGTATGGCCTTAAAGAGAAGAGTTTCGCACAGATGGTCCTGGGCGCGCTTGTCATCGAAGACATAGCCGGCATTTTCATGCTGGTCGTTCTCTCCACAGTATCCGTCAGCCAGAACGTTTCCGGGGTCGAACTCGCGGAGAAGCTCGGGATCCTGATCATCTATCTGATCATCTGGCTGCTTCTGGGGATATACATCCTTCCTTCGATCCTGAAACGGGTCTCAGGTTTGCTCACCGATGAGCTCCTGGTGGTGCTTTCCCTTGCGATCTGCCTGCTGATGGTCGTGATCGCCAATAAGATCGGCTTCTCGTCGGCACTCGGGGCGTTCATGGCCGGATCGATCCTGGCAGGTACTGTAAAAGGGGAGATGATCGAACGTCTGGTACAGCCCATCAAGGACCTGTTCGGGGCGATCTTTTTCGTGACCGTCGGGATGCTGATCCAGCCGGCGCTTCTGGTGGAATACCTGATACCGATCCTGATCCTGAGCGTCGTGACGATTGCCGGCCAGAAGATCTTCGCCACCATCGGGATCCTGCTCTCCGGACAGACGCTGAATACAGCGATCCGGGGCGGTTCCAGCATGGTCCAGATCGGAGAATTCTCGTTCATCGTGGCGACACTCGGAATGAATCTCGGAGTCATCAGCCAGCACCTCTATCCGATCATCGTATGCGTCTCCGTCATCACCGCTTTCGCGACACCGGCTTTTATCAAAAACTCGGAGAGGGAGTTCAGGTTCTGGGACAAACACCTGCCCCGGAAGCTGCGGATATTTTTGCGCAGGAATACCTCCTCAGAGCAGAACCGTTTCTCCATGGATGAGGACTGGTACGCGTTCACGGGGAAGGTGGCCCTGCGGACAGGGATCTGCTCGGTGTTCATGTTCATCATCTACTTCACCGGGACCCGGATGCTGGAACCGTTTCTGGAAGGCTATATCGATTCGGCGCTGGCAGCCAGAGCGGCGACGGCCGGCCTGACCATCCTGTTCATGATCCCCTTTATCAACTTCATGTTCGGTGTGGACAGCGGTCTGTTCGTGAAACTGTGGACGAAGCACAGGGCCAACCGGATGCCGCTGATCACACTGCGTGCGGTCCGGGCCCTGATCTGCTGCTGTTTCATCGCGCTGGTGCTCAGGGAATTGTTCCGGATCCCATTCCCCATCCTGATGGCGATCGCGTTCATCCCGATCATTTTCATCGTCCGCTCCGACTGGCTCACCGGCGTCACGATCAATATGCAGATGCGGTTCGTCGCCAATTTCTCGGAGCACACACTGGCAAGGCAGAAGAAGGAGAGGGGCCTGAAGGGAGACTATCACTGGCTGAACGAGTCTTTGTTCATCGCGGAGTTCCGCGTCATAGATACGGATGAGCGAAGGACGATCTTTGATTTTGCCAGCGACCCATCCTTCCGGGTAACGATCATCCGGATCATCCGTGACGGGAAGGCGATCAATATGCCGACAAAAGATGACGTGGTCCTTAAGGGAGACCTGCTGCACATGATGGGGACCAAGGATGAGATCGATGCCTGCACCATGCTGCTGGAGGAGGACCAGTGCATCGAGTATACCGAGCGAAAGGACGTGCGTCTGAAGGAATATATCCACGGCCAGGCCTTCTACGGGATCCCGGAGGAGAGGCAGATCGCCTGCCTGCCGCTTCGGATCGACGCGGATTCACCGTTCGCGAGAAAGTCCATTAAGAACTGCGGGATCCGGGCAGAATACGGGGCGACGATCATCGGGATCGAGCGCGGGGACCTTCCGATCATCAATCCTGACATCGAGACCATCATCGCTAAAGATGATATTCTCTGGCTGATGGGCGGGGAGAACATGGTCAAGTGGATGATCGAGGACGACCTGCTTCAGGAGTAGCAAGGGTTGGACCGAAGAGGGGATTGATAATTAATTAACGAATGATCCGGAAAACTCCGGATCTTTTCTTTTCCAAAATTAGCTAAAATAGTTGAAATTTCAAGGTTAAAAGCCTCTAACTTGGACGCAAAAAAGAACAAGATTTTCCCCCTTAAAAAGGTTGACGGAACGCAAAAGAGTGTTAAAATGTAAACAAGTGTGTATACAAAATACTGTATCAATATTTTTTTTGCTATAAGTTGTTGCTGAAGTTGCTACATATGGAGGTAAGAGAATGACAAGAATTCAGGAATCAGCGAAACAGATCCTGGCTTTGCTGCCGGGCGTTGATTGCGGCGGATTCGGAGGATGTGGATATCCTTCCTGTCAGGCGTGCGCGGAGGCGATCGCCGAGGGAGGCTCCGTTGCCCTCTGTCCGGCATGCAATAGCGGCGCAGTCGCAGCAATCGCTGAGATCATGGGTGTCGAGCCGGTTGCCGTAGAAGACAAAGTTGCATTTGTCAGATGCGCAGGATCGGCGGCGTCTCCCGAAAGATTCGTCGTCTGCAAGAGCTGCGACGAAGCGAAGGCGAAGGGAAGCCTTGACGGCGAGTGCAGATATGGCTGCCTCGGTGTCGGAAGCTGCCTGGACCGCTGCAAGTTCGACGCTATGAAGCTGGAAGGCGGGCGTCTGGTAATTGACAGAGACAAGTGCTCCGGATGCGAAGCCTGCATCGGCGGATGCGTCCAGAACATCATCGAGATGATCCCCCGGGATGCGACGAACTTCATCCCATGCTCATCCAAGGCAGATGAGAAGGTGACACTGGCCACATGTAACTATGGCTGCATCGGCTGCGGTGACTGCGCGATGTCCTGCCCGAAGGATGCCATCACCATGGTCATGGGACCGAACGTTGCCGGCAGATACGCGAAGATCGACTACAGCAAATGCGAAGGCTGTGTGACCTGTACGGTCAAGTGCCGTAAGAAGATCATCGTTGACACATTACACGACCTGACTAAGGCTAAAGAAGAAGTCGCATTTGTCAGATGTGTCGGCGGGGCGCTCGGAAGCCGCAAGCTGAAGAAGATGGGGCTGGAGTCCTGCAAGGACGTAGCGTCAGTAGATCTCGACGGAAACAATATCTGCAGCTACAGCTGCGCTGGTCTCGGTGACTGCGTCAACGTATGCAGATACGATGCGATCAGCAATGAAATGGGCGTAGCCCAGGTGGATCCGGACAAGTGCGTCGGATGCGGAGACTGCATGCGCGCATGTCCGAGAGATAAGATCATCATGGTACCTTACAAGGGCGTCAAGCAGACCGCCTGCACATCCAAGGCGGATCCGGAACGCAGACTGGAAGTCTGCGGTGTCGGCTGCATCGGCTGCGGCGACTGCGCGGACAACTGCCCGAGCGGTGCGATCACGATGACCGACGGAAGTCCGTTCATCGATCACGAGAAGTGCGTCAACTGCGGAGTCTGCTCCTATGTATGCTCCAGAGGCCTGATCTCAGAGCGCGTTGTACCGGAGTACAATTATCTCCAGATGGAAGCTATGAAAATCGACAGTCAGCAGGATGAAAGGAAGTGGTAACGATGAGAATCAGAAAGACTATGGACGGCAACACAGCCGCTGCACACGTTGCCTACGCTTATTCCGAGGTTGCAGCGATCTACCCGATCACACCGTCATCCGTAATGGCTGAGAACGTTGATGACTGGGCAAGTGTCAACAGAAAAAACATTTTCGGTGAAGAAGTCAAAGTCGTCGAGATGGAATCCGAAGGCGGCGCAGCAGGCGCGGTCCACGGTTCCGTCACAGCAGGCGCTCTGACCACCACATTCACAGCGTCCCAGGGACTGCTGCTGATGATCCCGAACATGTACAAGCTGGCGGCAGAAGGATATCCGACGGTACTGCATGTATCCGCCAGAACCATCTCCACGCACGCACTGAACATCTTCGGAGATCACTCCGACGTTATGGCATGCCGCCAGACCGGCTTCGCTATGCTGTGCTCCAGAAGCCCGCAGGAAGTCATGGACCTGGCAGCAGTCGCTCACATGTCCGCGATCGAGGGCAAGGTTCCGATGCTCCACTTCTTTGATGGATTCAGAACTTCCCATGAACAGCAGAAGATCTACACATGGGACTATGACGAGCTGAAGGAAATGGTCGACTGGGATGCGATCAAGAGATTCAAGGCGAATGCCCTGAACCCGAACCATCCGCATGCGACCGGTTCCGCAGAGCAGCCGGAGACCTTCTTCCAGCACAGAGAGGCCTGCAACAAGAACTATGAAGATCAGGTGGATGTCATCATCCGCTGCATGGATAAGGTCAACGAGAGAGTTGAGAGAGAAACGCCGTATAAGCCGTACGAATACTACGGTGCACCAGATGCCAAGGAGATCATCATCGCGATGGGTTCCGTCTGCGACTGTGCAGAGGAAGTCGTTGATTATCTCAACAAGGAAAAAGGCAAGAAGGTCGGCCTGATCTCCGTAAGACTCTACCGTCCGTTCTCCGCGAAGCATTTCGTCGCTGAGATTCCGAAAACCGTCAAGAAGATCGCCGTTCTCGACAGAACGAAGGAACCGGGCTCCCTGGGCGAGCCTCTCTACCTGGACGTTCTGGCAGCACTGAAGGGGACCGATTTCGAGAACACCTTCGTCTGCGGCGGCAGATACGGCCTTGGTTCCAAGGACGTACAGCCGGGAGACATTCTCGCAGTCTATGAGAACCTGAGAAAGAGAAACCCGAAGAAGGAATTCACCCTGTCCATCAATGACGATGTGACCGGACTTTCCCTGAAGGGAAGCGAGAATCCGGACGTTGCTCCGAAGAGCACAGTCGCCTGCAAGTTCTGGGGTCTGGGTTCCGACGGAACCGTCGGCGCCAACAAGAACAGCGTCAAGATCATCGGTGACAACACAGATAAATATGTACAGGCTTACTTCCAGTATGACTCGAAGAAGTCCGGCGGCGTCACCATCTCCCACCTGAGATTCGGAGATGAGCCGATCCGCTCCACCTACTACGTCAAGCAGGCGGACTTCGTCGCATGCCACAAGGCTCCGTACATCGGTAAATACTACATCGTAGAAGACGTCAAGAAGGGTGGCTCCTTCCTGCTCAACTGTTCCTGGACGGATGAGGAACTGGAAGAAAAACTGCCTGGCAACGTCAAGAGATATATGGCACAGAATGATATCCACTTCTACGTCTGCGACGCAGAGGATATCGCCAGAGAACTGGGCCTGGGCAAGAGAATGAACACTGTTCTGCAGGCTGCTTTCTTCAAACTGGCGAACATCCTGCCGATCGAATCCGCGAGACTGTTCATGAAGGATGCGATCCGCAAGACCTATGGTGCCAAGGGACAGAACGTCGTAGACATGAACTGCGCGGCTGTCGATGCTGGCATCGATAACGTCAGAGAAGTGAAGATCCCGGCGGAATGGGCACATGCAGAGGGTGACATCCAGAGAACCGTTGCCAAGGGCCGTGACAAGCTGCACACCGATTACATCAACAACATCCTGAAGCCGACCAACGGCATGTATGGTGATGATGTTCCGGTATCCGCATTCGTTGAAACAGCGAACGGCATGGTACCGTCCGGCACCGCAGCCTTCGAGAAGAGAGGCATCGCACTGGATATCCCGCAGTGGGATCCGAACAAGTGCATGCAGTGCAACTGGTGTTCCTACGTATGTCCGCACGCAGTCGTCCGTCCGTTCATCATGACGGCAGAGGAAGCCGAGGGCTACGAAGGACTGAAGGCCCCGTTCAAGGGCGATCCGGAGAAGTTCTTCGCCATCGGCGTATCCGCTCTGGACTGCACCGGATGCGGATCCTGCGCAGAGGTCTGCCCGTCCAGACAGAAGGCTCTGGAAATGGTCGGAGCTGCCGACGCAGAGATGGAAGCACAGGAGAAGTTCAACTACCTGTTCGAGAACGTCTCCAACAAGAAAGAATATCAGAGCGATCAGACCGTTACCGGTTCCCAGTTCATGCAGCCGCTGCTTGAGTTCTCCGGCGCATGCCCGGGATGTGGTGAAACTCCGTACGCGAAGCTGGTCACACAGCTGTTCGGCGACCGGATGTTCATCGCGAACGCGACCGGATGCTCCTCCATCTGGGGTCTGTCCGCACCGTCCTCCCCATACACGGTCAACGAAGAGGGCAGAGGTCCTGCATGGTCCAACTCCCTGTTCGAGGACAACGCAGAGTATGGCTATGGTATGGCCGTCGCTATGAAGGCGAGAAGAGCGGAGATGCAGCACCATGTCGAGCATCTGGCTAAGGATCCGGTCTTCGCGGACGCGGCGAATCGCTGGCTGAAGAATATGGAAGACGCGCAGGAAGCAGACAAGGCCGGCAAGGCTCTGGTCGAGATCTGCGAGAAATCCGGCAAGAAAGATGCCAAGTACGTTGTAGAGAACGCCGACATGCTGCCGAAGCCATCCATCTGGATGTTCGGTGGTGACGGATGGGCATACGACATCGGTTACGGCGGACTGGACCACGTCCTCGCTTCCGGTGAGAACGTCAACGTCCTGGTATTCGATACAGAAGTTTACTCCAACACAGGCGGTCAGTCCTCCAAGTCGACCCCGATCGGCGCAGTCGCTCAGTTCGCTGCTTCCGGTAAGGCGGTCACGAAGAAGAACCTGGCACAGATCGCAATGGCATACGGATATGTCTACGTTGCACAGATCGCTATGGGCGCGAACCCGGCCCAGACACTGAAGGCGATCCGTGAGGCTGAGGCGTATGACGGACCGTCCCTGATCATCGCTTATGCTCCTTGCATCAACCATGGTGTCAAGGCAGGCATGAACAAGGCGATGCTCGAGATGAAGCGTGCGGTCAGAGCCGGTTACTGGAACCTGATGAGATACAATCCGCAGGCAATACTGGAGAAGAGAAATCCGCTGTCCATCGACAGTGCGCCTCCGACAGAGAAGTACAAAGACTTCCTGATGGGCGAAGTCCGGTACAACTCCCTGTCCATGAAGGCACCGGAGCGTGCTGCGGAGCTGTTTGAGAAGGCTGAGGAAGCGGCGGTTGCCAGATACAACAAGCTGCTCGTCCAGAAAAAAGACTTTGAGAACAACTAAAGAAAGGAGTGAATTCAATGTATAAGATCGTAAGCAAAAGACGTTTGAATGAAACCATGACGTGGCTTGTCATTGAGGCTCCTCTGGTTGCTCGCAAGGCGAAGCCGGGTCAGTTCATCATCCTCCGTACCGATGAGCACGGAGAGAGAATCCCCCTGACTATGGCAGGACATGATTCTGAGAAGGGTACTATCGATTTGATCTACGCAGCTGTCGGCAGAACGACCATGCTGATGGATCAGCTGGAGGAAGGCGATTATCTGCTGGATGTCGTCGTACCTCTGGGCAAACCGACCGAGATGGAAGGCCTCAAGAAGGTCTGTGTCGTCGGCGGCGGTACAGGAAACGCCCTGGCCTATCCTCTGGCCTGCGGCATGCATGACCACGGCATCCACGTGGACATGATCGCCGGCTTCAAGAGCAAGGCGCAGGTCATCCTGGAAGATGAGTTCAAGGCCGGTGTCGACCGCGTATTCATCACCACAGACGATGGTTCCTATGGAGAAAAAGGATTTACAACAGATAAGCTCAAAGAGCTGATCGAAGATGGAAATGAATATGATGAGATCGTTGCCGTCGGACCTCCGATGATGATGAAGTTCACCTGCAAGATCGCAGAGGATTACGGCATCCATTCCATCGCATCCCTGACAGCATATATGATCGACGGAACCGGCATGTGCGGCGGCTGCCGCTGCATCGTCGGCGGAGAGAACAAGTTCGTCTGTGTCGATGGTCCGGAATTTGACGGCGCCCTGGTCGACTGGGATGAGCTAATCAAGAGAAGCGCATATTATTCGGAGCAGGAAGCTGAGGACAGAGCTCACGTCTGCCGTCTGACAGGAGGTGTACGTTACAATGATTAATCTGAAAGAGATCAAGAACCCGATGCCGGAGCAGGATCCGAAAGTCCGGGCAAGAAACTTCAAGGAAGTCGCAGAAGGCTACACCCCTGAGATGGCGATCAATGAGGCAATGCGTTGCCTGAAGTGCAGGACCAAGCCCTGCACGAAAGGCTGCCCTGTCATGATCAAGATCCCTGATTTCGTAGCTAAGGTCGCAGAAGGCGATTTCGAAGCGGCATATCAGATCATTTCCGAAGACAGTGCTCTCCCGCGGATCTGCGGCAGAGTCTGCCCTCAGGAAAACCAGTGTGAAGGCGTCTGCGTCAGAGGCATCCAGGGCGAGCCGGTCTCCATCGGCCGTCTGGAGAGATTCGTTTCTGACTGGCATGCAGAGCACGAAGAAGAGCTTAAGGCGATTTACGGATATGACGATGCAGCGAAGATCGCTCCGTCTAACGGCAAGCGTGTCGCCGTCGTCGGCGCCGGCCCTGCAGGACTGACCTGCGCAGGAGACCTCTCCGCTAAGGGCTATGCCGTCACCGTTTATGAATCCCTGCACAAGCCGGGCGGCGTTCTGGCTTACGGCATTCCGGAATTCAGACTTCCGAAGGATATCGTAGCTGCTGAGGTCAAGAAGCTCGAAGACCGTGGCGTTGAGTTCATTGCCAATGCCATCATCGGCAGAGCGGAGACTGTAGACGAGCTGCTGGATGAAGAGGGCTTCGACGCTGTCTTCGTCGGCACCGGCGCAGGACTTCCGTCCTTCATGAACATCCCGGGCGAAAACCTCCTGGGTGTCTGCTCCGCGAACGAGTATCTGACCAGGATCAACCTGATGAAGGGCTATCTGGACGAGTACGATACTCCGGTACCGCAGGGCAAGCGCATCGCGGTCGTCGGCGGCGGTAACGTTGCTATGGACGCGGCAAGATGTGCCATGAGAATGGGTGCGGACAAGGTCTACATCGTATATCGCCGCAGCATGGAGGAGATCCCCGCCCGTCGTGAGGAGATTCACCACGCGATCGAGGAAGGCGTAGACTTCCAGCTGCTGAGAAACCCGGTACAGATCCTGGGCGACAAAGACGGTCATGTCACGGGCATCGAAGTCGTGAAGATGGAACTCGGTGAGCCGGATGCTTCCGGCAGAAGAAGACCGGTCGAGATCGAAGGCTCCAACTACATCCTGGACGTTGATGAAGTCATCATGTCCATCGGAACCAAGCTGAACACTCTGATCCTCGACACCACAGAGAATCTGGAAGCCAATAACCGCGGCGGCATCGGCACAGACGATGGCGCGGCAACGAACCGCAAGGGCGTTTATGCCGGCGGTGACGCGGTTACAGGAGCTGCCACTGTAATTCTCGCTATGGGCGCAGGTAAGACGGCTGCCACCAGCATTGACAATTACCTGAAGAAATAATAAGATACCTTAAGTAGCAACTTTTAGGTACATATTCAACGAAAGCTGCTGAACCTTCGGAGCCGTGTCTGAGGGAACGGCAGCTTTTCATTCAAGGTTAAGGTAATAAGAACCATGACGGATGTAAACAAAAAAGAACTGCCATACTTTCATATCGATGGGGGATACGGGGGAAACCAGAGCTGGTTCCTTGATCCCTGGATGCATATCGGCGGATGCGGGGCGCTCACCATGTGCGATCTGCTGCTCTATCAGTGTATCTGCCGCGGGCGCACCGAATGCTATCCTTTCGATGCGTCGCACCTGACGAAACGTGATTACAGGAAGTTCGGCATGCAGATGAAGCCGTACCTGCGTCCGAGAGAGAGCGGCATCAAAGACCTTAAGACCTTTATGGACGGAGCGATGATCTATCTGGAGGATAGTGAGATCGAAGGTTTTAGTATGGGAAGGCTGGACGGCTCCCGGCCCTGCGAAGAGGCGGAGGCAGCGGTGGTTGACCGCATCGACCATGACATGCCGGTGCCTATGCTGATGCTGAAACATAGGGATAAGAAGTTCAGTTTTTTCGAGTGGCACTGGTTCCTGATCGTCGGATATGAGAGGAGACAGAACGGATTTTATGTCAAAATAGCCACGTACGGCAAGGAACATTGGCTGAATTTCAACGAATTCTGGGATACCGGCGAGCTGGAGCGCGGAGGCTTGGTCCTGGTCAGCGATCAAGCCTGAGGGCGAAGTCGATGGCCGGTGGATGTGCCTCTGAAGAGGCCGGGGAGTCCTCCCCGAACGTCTTCTTAAGATGCCAGTCAGCCATGATCTTTCGAACGAGGTCCGCAGCGATCTCGTTTTTTACTTTCTTCTGTCCGGGGATATCATCGTCTGTGAACATGTCTTCGTCCGGGCTCTGTCCAGCCTTTGCAGCCTGCCGCTCCTGGTAATGGACGAGGCAGTCCTTATAATAAGTCTCATACTTGATCCGGTGCTCCGAGGGCGTACATCCCCAGAGCTGCTTGAACGCCGCATAGAAGTATTTCGGGTCGGAGAAACCGCACTCATACGCGATCTCCGCATTCGGTTTATCGGTCGTCAGCAGAAGATGTTCCGCCTCATAGCAGCGGATGTATTTGATCATGGTGCTGAAGTTTTTGAAGACCGTCCCCGCGATGAACTGGGAAAAATAGTTTTTGCTGATGTGCTCCGCCCTGGCGAGCTGGGAGATGGAGATCTTCTCGTTATAGTGCTCCATGCAGTAGGCCAGCACCCGGTGGAACCGCTCGTAGAGGTCCTCGTTCATGTATTCGTCCTGGTTCTCGTAGTTGAACCAGTTGAAATATTGAAGCAGGTAGAATGAGAAGAATTCCACCGGCCCCGCGTACATATCCGGGGAATAGGCGCCGGTCAGATAGCCATAGGAAAAGGACAGGATCATGTCCTTGACGGCCTCCATGGCGTCCCGCTGATAAGCGAAGCAATGATTGCTTTCGCAGGCGAAGAAAACATATTTGATCTGCTCCCAGTCGTAGGGGATGTTCTGCAGGTCCAGATGAAAGATCAGGGCCAGATTGTCCCCGTCCGCCTGCAGGTAGTGGATGTCCCGGTAGTCGATGGAATGGATCTGCCCGGGCAGAAGCGTCGCGACCTGATCCGATGCCACCAGGTGGAGCTCGCCCTCGATACAGCAAACGATCTCAAGGTCCCCCGGATGACAGTGGGGCAGGGACCGGTCGATCCTGCAAAGGCTGGCCTCCACAGGGATCCCGTCCGCGTACTCGATTTTTTTGATCAAAACATCCATGTTCACACCTCCTGCGGGTTCTTTCGTATATAATACACTACAACCTGCGTATAGTCAAATTTTAGCCAAAAAGAGCTTGAAGTGATAAAAAACAGCTATAGCTTAAAGCGAAAACCTATCGGATAATTTTAGTGTAGAAAACATAGTATTCAATGATCCGAGAAACAAAGAAACGAAAAGGAGTTGTAAATCATGGGTAAGAAAGTATTAGTACTGGGAACAGGTGCACAGGGAACGACAGTAGTCAAGAGACTGAATCTGGAACCGAATGTGGACAAGGTCATCTGCGCGGACTATGATGAAGCGGCCGCGAAGCACCTTGGAGAGGCGCTGGAGAAGGTCGAAGGGCATTTCTGCGACGCGTCCGATAAGGATCAGATCGTCAAGCTGATCGAGGGATGCGACCTGGTGGTCAACGCGCTGCCGCTGGCGTTCGGCAAGAACGTCATCGACGCCGCCCTGGAAGCGAAGTGCAACTATCAGGACTTCGCCGCTCCGGAAGGCTTCGAAGACACCTGGGAAAAGTGCATGTACAGACTGCTGACCGAATATAATGAGAAGTTCAAGGCGATCGGCAAGCTGGCCATCATGGGAACCGGCTCTGCTCCGGGAACCATGTGCGTCGTCGCCAGAGATACGATGAAGGACATCGACGAGTGCGATACGATCTACATGAACGTTTATGAAGGCGTTGAAGCGAAGAGATTCCAGCCGTACTGGTGGTCTCCTGTGACCGCTCTGGCGGACATGGACGACCTGCCGGTGGCATGGATCGACGGCAAGATGGTCAACACCAAACCGTTCTCTCTTCCGATCGAGAGAACCTATGATTATGTAGGATATCCGGTAAGATTCGTAGAGCATGCGCACGATGAGCCTTTTTATGTCGGCATGAAAGCAGACGAACTGTTCAAGGGCTGCAAAAACGCGTACTTCAAGTACGGCGGTGTCGGCATCGAGTTCGCAGAGCCGCTTTCCAGAGCAGGCCTGCTGAAGCACGACAAGGTCGAGGTCGACGGACAGATGGTAGACCCGCATGAGGTGATCCTGAAGGCACTGCCGCATCCGCCGAGGTTTGCAGAGGAGATCAAAGAGATCATCGACGAAGGTCTCGTCTCTGATACCGGAGCATTCGTCGTAGAAGCCCTCGGTAAGAAGGACGGCAAGCCGGTCAGAGTGGAATCCCACCTGTCCGCGCCTGGATTCGTGGAATCCTATGAGAAGTTCGGGGTGACCGGCGAGCAGTACCTGACCGGCCAAGGCGGATTCCTGTTCACCAAGCTGTTCGTGAACGACGAGCTGGATCAGACCGGGTTCATCTCCTCCGCAGAGCTGACGGATGAAGCCAACGACAAGTATCTGGAATACGCGGCAGAGCTCGAGATCACCATCGAGAGAAGGATCGTCTGGGATGATCCGTACTTCGAGAAGCAGGCTCCGGCCAAGGAATACGTCGAGTGGTGGGAGCAGCCGACGATCACACCGGTTGAACTTTAACATCGTTTCTTGAGGGCAAAAGCCCAAGGGGGTTTCATATATGAAAAAAATACTGGTATTAGGCGTCGGTGCGCAGGGAAGCGCCGCGGCGAAACGGCTGGATGAAGAACCGGTCGTCAGCGAGATCATCTGCGCGGACGCAGACCCGGAAGCGGTGAACAGCATCGTCAGCCAGTTAAAGAAGGCGAAGGGAGCGTTCGTGGACGCCCATGATCTGGACAGCATCGTCAAGGCGGCGGAAGGGGTCGATCTGATCCTGAACGGTCTGCCGCTCGAATGCACGCAGAATGTGCTGGACGCAGCACTGATCGTGAAAGCAGATTACCAGGACTACGCCGGAACGGTCGCCCTGGACCAGATGTGGGTCGAAAGCGACCTGTACGATCCTGAAAATGAGCCGGTGTTCGAGGATGAGGCGACGCTGGGATGGTGGCGCAGCATCAAGGCGATGTATGAGATCTACGGACCGAAGTTCGAGGCGATCGGCAAACTCGCCCTGTTTGGCAGCGGCAGCGCTCCCGGACTGATCTGCGCCGCGACCAGGCATGCCATGCGGTATCTGGACACCTGCGATACGATCTACAACTTCGTTTGGGAAGGAGCGATCGCGAAGCGGTTCCAGCCTTTCTGGTGGTCGCCGGTGACGGCTCTGAACGACATGAGCGAGATGGCAGTGGCTTTTGAGGATGGGAAGCTGATCAGCACGCCTGCGTTCGGCCGGCCCATCACGAGACAGTATCCGGAGATGCCGGAGCGGATCACCTTCAAAGAGCATTGCCACGATGAGCCGCTGCAGTACAGCTTTAATGCGGACACCTGCTTCAAGGGATGCAGGAACGCTTACTTCAAGTACGCGGGCGCCGGCATGGACTTTTGCCAGCCCCTGTATGAAGCGGGACTCCTGTCGCACGAGGAAGAAGAGTTCAAGGGACAGAAGATCGTTCCCTTCGAATTCGTCCTGAGCCATCTGCCGCCCGCACCCAAGTATTACGACGAGATCAAGTCCTTCGTAGATGAAGGGATGGCGATGGATTCAGGATGCATGGTCATCGAAGCCTACGGCAGCAAGGATGGTGAAGACATCTTGGCCGAGGTCCATGTGAACGCGCCGGGTTTCGTGGAGTCCTTCGAGAGGGCAGGCATGACCGGGGAGATGTATCTGACCGGCCAGGGCGGATACCTGTTCTCGAAGATGTTCATCAACGACATCTTCCGCGGCCAGAGCGGCGTCATCGGCTCCGATATGCTGAGCGATGCGCAGGTGGATAAGTACTTCGAGTACGCGGCCGAGCTGGACATCACGCTGGAGACAAAGATCAAGAAAAAGTGGGAGATCATGGAGTAGGCGGACCAGCTTTTGTGGCACAAGGCACAGACAAAGGGGTAAAAATTTGTGGATTCGTACAAAAAACAGTTGACGGAAGTCAGCTGTTTTTGTATAATCATAACATCAAATTGAATATTAAAAGGCTGTGAAGAGAAAGAGTAACCTTCAGGAGACTGAACAGAGAGCTGCCGGGTGGTGAGAGGCGCGTAGTTACTGGGGACGAATACATCTTGGAGCCGCGCACCGAACGCGAGAGCAAGTAGGCTGCGACGGGTACGCCCGTGACAGCGTTAGGGTATAACCTTCCAGGACGGCAGAGAGCCGGCGCCGGTGAGGCCGGACGAAGAGTACCTGATAAGGCTAGCTTCCGTGAGGAGGCAGTGAACTGAGGTGGTACCGCGGTTTGTCATTTCCGCCCTCTGTATGTGCAGAGGGCGTTATTATTTAGGAGGAAACAGTTATGGTAACAAAAATCCTGAGCATCATTATGCTGGTCATCTTCTTCACAGTGATGATCAGCGTCGGGATCCGGACAAGGAAGAAAGCCCGTTCGGTCTCCGGATTCGTACTCGGAAGCCGGCAGGTAGGCCCTTGGATCACGGCGTTTGCCTTCGGAACATCCTACTTCTCGGCGGTCATCTTCGTCGGATACGCCGGTCAGTTCGGATGGAACTTCGGAATGGCTTCGACCTGGGCAGGCCTTGGCAACGCCTTCATCGGATCGCTCCTGGCCTGGAACATCCTGGGCCGGCGGACCAGGATCATGACCCAGCATCTGGACGCCAAGACCATGCCGGACTTCTTCGGCAAGCGGTTCGAATCCATTCCGATGAAGGTCACGGCATCGGTGATCGTTTTTATCTTCCTGATCCCGTATACAGCGTCGCTCTACAACGGCCTGTCGTCGCTGTTCGGCCTGGTCTTTGATATCCCGTATTGGGTCGTCATCGCGCTGATGGCGGTGCTCACCGGATTTTACGTCGTATTCGGCGGCTATATGGCTACCGCCATCAATGACTTCATCCAGGGAATCATCATGCTGTTCGGCATCTGCGCCGTGATCGGTACGGTGCTCGCGGCGAACGGCGGTCTGGTGCCGGCTATGCAAAAGCTGTCCGCCATTCCTGCCGATGGCTGGGACGGGGGCGCGTTCACGTCCTTCCTGGGCCCGGATCCGCTGGCACTGCTGTTCGTTGTGCTCCTCACATCCCTCGGGACCTGGGGCCTGCCGCAGATGGTCAACAAGTTCTATGCGATCCGAAGCGAGGAGGATATCCACAAAGGAACGATCATTTCGACCTTCTTCGCTATAGTCGTAGCAGGCGGGTGTTATTTCCTCGGTGGCTTTGGCCGGCTCTACGCGGATGAGATCGCTTACCAGTCGGACGGCGTGACTCCGCTCTTTGACACGATCGTTCCGTCCATGCTGTCCACGCTGCCGGCGCTGGTCATCGCCATCGTCATCGTGCTGGTGCTGTCCGCGTCCATGTCGACGCTGTCTTCACTGGTCCTGACCTCCAGCTCGACGTTCACGCTGGATGTGATCGTACCGGCCAGCCACAATACCATCAATGAGGTGAAGCAGGTCTCCGTCATGAGGCTGTTCATCCTGTTCTTTATCCTGGTCTCCGCGGTCATCGCAGTCGTCAAGGACGCGCATCCGGAGATCACCTTCATCGCGCAGATGATGGGCGTTTCCTGGGGAGCGCTCGCGGGCTCCTTCCTGGCTCCGTTCCTCTATGGCCTGTACTGGAAGGGTGTGACCAGGGCTTCCTGCTATGCCTGCTTCGTATGGGGCTGTGCCCTGATGATCATCCAGATGATCGTATCCCTCGGCGGCATCGATGTGAGCGGCTGGGGACCGGTGCTCGGATATCTCTTCGCATCCTCCGTTCGCTCCGGCGTGATCGCCATGGTCGGATCCCTTATCATCGTGCCGGTGGTCAGCACGTTCACGAAGAAGCAGGATGCCAAGGCACTCGACGAGATGTTCGACTGCTACGATGTGAGGGTATCCGTCAAGCAGACCGAGGCACTGGATTAGAACTCTCCTTCGTGATACAATCCGAAGTATGAGAAAGGAAATCACAAAAAGAACAATTTGCTATACACTGATCGCTATGGCAGCGCTGCTCCTGACCGGGCTGCTCGCTGCCTGCGGTCATGAGGAGGCGCAGAGCCCTGACTTGAAGTATTACGATAACGGATACGGAACCTACTTCGTTATCGGAACGAAGATCGAGCATCCGGCAGACCCGTCGACGAGTACGGTCGTGGACTGGTCCGGGGAGCCGGCGGCGAAGGCATCAGAGGATCATGATTTCATAGAAAAAAAGGGGATCATATATAAGCATGGCGTGCGCACGGATGGGAAGGAAGAAGGAACGGCTTTGGACCTGCCCCTGAATCTGATGACCGGTAGCGATGGGGACGGGCCAAGACCTGTGATCGTGCTCGTGCCGGGGGGAGGCTTCATCACCTGCCGGATCGATGATAAGTATA
>JAFRLD010000054.1 GCA_017431395.1 Bacillota bacterium
GCCTCGAACAGCTCCGGTGTGATCAGGAACTTCTTGTCCGTGATCTTCTCGCCGTCGATCTTCAGGCCGCCCTGCTCGATGGTCATGAAGCCTTCGCGGTTGGACGGAACGAGGCCCAGCTCTTTGATGAAGGATACGACGCCCAGTCCGCCGAGCTCATTGCCCTCTTTGTCGGTCGAAGCGAGACCAGATTTTGCGAACTCCACGACCGGAAGGTTCGCCATACCCGCACCGCCTGCACCAGAGCCGCCGAACGCTGCACGCGCCGCCTCCTGTGCCTTGGCCGCTTCCTCTTCGCCGTGCACCAGTTTGGTAACCTCGAAGGCCAGGATCTCCTTGGCTTTGTTGATCTCCTGATCCTTCAGGGCCGAAAGCCTCTCGATCTCCTCCATCGGCAGGAAGGTCAGCATCCGCAGGCACTTGTTCACGTCTGCGTCTCCGACGTTCCTCCAGTACTGGTAGAACTCGTACGGGGACGTCTTCTCCGCGGAGAGCCACAGGGCTCCCTTCTGGGTCTTGCCCATCTTCTTGCCTTCGGAGTTGGTCAGCAGAGAGAAGGTCATACCGTAGACATCGATCCCCAACTTCTTGCGGGTGAGATCGACGCCGCCGATGATGTTGGACCACTGGTCGTTGCCGCCGAACTGCAGCTTCACACCGAAGTCTCTCGCCATGACCATGAAGTCATAGGACTGCATGAGCATATAGTTCATTTCGAACATGGTCAGGCCGCCCTCACGAGCCATCCTCTGCTTGAAGGCTTCCGCCCGCAGCATGGTGTTGACGTTGAACAGAGACCCGATCTCCCGAAGGAAGTCGATGTAGTTGAGCGGCCGCAGCCAGCGGGCGTTGTTGACCGCGATGGCTTTGCCAGGCTCCGGCGTCTTGTTCTCATGTCCCGGGACATAGACACCCTCGTTGCCAACGTACTCCCAGTCCTCGTCAAACTCGAGGAACTGATCGAAGAGTTTTTTGAACTGGGCACAGTTGTGCTCGATGGTCTCGACGCTCATGACCTGCCGCATATCGGTCCGGCCGGAAGGGTCTCCCACCATACCGGTGCCGCCGCCGATCAGAACGACCGGAGTGTGTCCGAACTTCTGCATATACATCATGATGATGACCTGCATGAAGTGTCCGACGTGCAGACAGTCCGCCGTCGGGTCAAATCCGATATAGAACTTGACCTTCTCGTTCTTCAGGAGCTCGCGGACCTTGTCCTCGTCCGTGGACTGCTCGATAAAGCCTCTTTCTTTCAGTACATCATATACGTTGTCAAATTTGCTGACATTGTCAGGGATCAGGCTGCTGTTCATTCATGTCCTCCTATGTCCGGCTCTGCCAAACGTGTTTGTTATTTCGTTCCAAAGATTCTGTCGCCCGCATCGCCCAGGCCCGGTACGATGTAAGCGTTCTCGTTCAGGCATTCATCCTTAGCTGCGATGTAGATGTCTACATCCGGATGTGCCTTCTGCAGGACCTCGATACCTTCCGGTGCCGCGATAAGGCACATGAAGATGATGTCCTTGCCGCCACGCTGCTTGACGAAGTCGATGGCTGCCACTGCACTGCCGCCGGTCGCGAGCATCGGGTCGGTGATGAAGATCTGCCGCTTGTCCAGATCGTCCGGCATCTTGCAGTAGTATTCATGTGGCTCATGGGTCTCAGGATCTCTATAAAGGCCTACGTGTCCGACCTTGGCGTTCGGGATGATCTGCAGGATGCCGTCGACCATGCCCAGGCCCGCTCTCAGGATCGGTACGATCGCAACGTCATGGCCCTTCAGCATCTTGGCTGTCGTCTCACAGATCGGTGTCTCGATCGTCACGTCTTCCAAAGGCAGGTCGCGTGAGGACTCATAAGTCATCAACATCGCGATTTCTCCGACCAGCTGTCTGAAATCCTTGGTTCCTGTGTTCTTGTCTCTGATCATTGCTGTCTTGTGCTGAATTAACGGATGGTCGAAAACGTATACTTTTCCCATGGTTTCCTTCCTTTCTCTTATAGTAAAAACACAATTTTAACTAGATCATTTCGTCGAGCATATCGGTCCGGCGTTTATGCCGTCCGCCCTCGAACTCCGTATCAAGGAATGTATCCACGATCTGAAGCGCGAGCTCCTCGTCGGTCGTCCGTCCGCCGAGTGCCAGTATATTGGCATTGTTATGTCTTCTGGACATCTCAGCCATCTCTACGCTCGTGCAAAGTCCGCACCGGATCCCCTTCACCTTATTAGCTGCGATAGAGATCCCGATCCCGGTCCCGCAGACGACGATGCCGCGCTCCGCCTTGCCGGACGCCACTGCCTCCGCACAGGCCTTGCCATAGATCGGATAATCCACCGAATCCTCGGAATGGGTCCCCAGATCCACGACCTTCTCTCCGCGCTCCGCCAGGTGCTTCCGGATCGCTTCCTTTAACTTATATCCACCGTGGTCGCTTGCGATTGCTAATAACATGCTGCTTCTCCTTTCGCAAAGGCTGGGAGCTCTGCCCGTATCTTTGATACGGCGCGCAGTGCCCCTACAGGAATCGCAGCAGCTATGCTGCGTGGCGATTCTTCAGTTGGAGCTTTGCTCAGCTTTTGCTTAACTCACCCTAACTATATTATATCCGGCTGACTTCAGCATCCGGTTCATGACCGCGAAGCCCACACCGTCCGTGTCGGACAGCGCACCGGCCAAAATCAGGTCAACGCCCTCTTTATCCAGATCGCGCAGCCGCGCGAAGAAATCATGTGCCGCTTCAATGAAGGCCTTCTCCTCGAAAAGGATCACGCCCACGTTGTTGCCCAGTCTTTCGTTCAAAGTCTTGAGCCGCTCGATCTCCGCCTGTACCTTGTCCCTCTGTCCTTCGACCACAAGCATGTCCGCCTTCGGCGCATAATGCTTGTATTTCATGCCGGGGGATTTCGGCTGGAAATCGGTCTCCTGCACACCGCCTGCCGGATCGAGGGCCACATGCTGTGAATCTTCCTTCAGGGAAGGATCATAGATGACCTTCTTGCCGAGGGCTGCCTCAATACTTTCGGCCGTAATGATGCCCGGGCGCAGGATCGTCGGGACTTCGCTGGTCAGATCCAGCACCGTCGATTCGATGCCGACCCGGCAGTCA
>JAFRLD010000055.1 GCA_017431395.1 Bacillota bacterium
CCATCGTCCTGATCCCGTCGTTATACATCGAATGCATGCTGTTCTGATGGCTGATCTCCGTCAGATTCAGATAGGCTCCGTCTGTCCTCTTCGCCTGCACGACCGGCGTCAGCATCAGCCCCAGCGCTGTGTGCTCGATGATGCGGGTCAGATCCTCCGCCGTGTAGCTCGTATATCTGCTCATGTTTATGCTCCTCCTTCCTCCAGTTCTACCGCCAGCGCGAACCCGATATATCCGGGCGTGTTCGCGTGGATGATCTTGATATTCCCGATCTGA
The DNA here is from genome assembly GCA_017431395.1 of Bacillota bacterium. GTDB lineage: Bacteria > Bacillota > Clostridia > Peptostreptococcales > Anaerovoracaceae > Lentihominibacter. Next base: position 278 of record JAFRLD010000055.1, read on the forward strand.
TAATCCTTCCCGCCGCGCGTCCATTCCGTCCGTCGGATACAGCCGTCCCCGTCCGTCCATTCGATGAAGATGTGGCACTTCGTCACGGCCTTCAGCTGCTTGATCGTCATGGTGTTCTCCCCTTGTTTGTGCTATGATTCCTCCATGGAGGTGTCGTTTATGTCTGATTCCTTTCGCCCGACAAAACAGCAGATCCGCATTATGGAAAAGCTCTATGATCACGATATGACTGCCAGCGAGCTCGCCAAGTCCCTTAAAGTCACTCCTGACCGGATCATGTTCCTGATCACTTCCGGTTTGTCCCCGGATTATGTGAATTACAGCCTTCCCCGAGAAGTCGGCAGCGATTGTTTCCCCGATGATGTGTCTCTTCAGCTTCCCGGCGTTTCCTATGTGGAATCAGTCCGTTCTGAGAGGCATGCCCGCCGCTGGGCCAACGCTCAGTTCTGGATCGGTCTGTTCGTCGGCTGGTTTCTCTCCGGCTTTGCTGGTCCGAAGGATCTTTTCGAGTTCTTTGCAAACCTTTTCCGCCACTGAGTTGATAATCTCGTTTTCGACCCTCATCCAGAACAGGTTGAACGCCCGGATCTGATACTTTCCGTTCCTGTGCTTTTTGATCAGCCCCGACTCGATGGCCATGATCAGCGCTGCGCCTTGTGGCTTAATATTGACGAGGCATTTTTCATACTCTTCTTTCGCCATCTCCCGGACTTCCCTGTACTGCACTGAATCCACGATCGGTTCTCCCTTCTCGTCCAACTGAGCGTATTCCGGATGCTTTGTTCTGAAGCATCCGTTTTTTCTGCCACAGAATCCCTTACAGATCGTTTTCCTGCACCGGACGTTTTTCTCCGGATCGCACCGGTACCAGATGACCTTCCTGACCGGTACGCCTTCCTGTTCGCTCATCTCCGTGCTCCTCATCTCTTCCGGAACCTGTCCCGCTCCGGGCACGTGGCGAAGTGGCTGATGTAGCCGATCTGCGTCGGCGTGCCCTGGTCCGCCCAGTCCGGCTCCCGGCCCCGCTGCACCGTGCCGTCGATCATGACGTAGGTGTTCGGCCCGCCGGCGGGGATGAAGTACACGCTTTCCGGATTCACCGGCATCGTCTTCCCCTTCACCGTCTTTATGAAGGCGATCTCCGCCCCGCAGCCCCGGCATTTGGCTGTCCTGTTCAGGCTCATGCCATCACCTCCAGAGTCATCATGTTGTCATAGATGCCCTCCTCGATCCCGGCGGCAATATCCTCCGCCAGTTCCTCCGCCAGGTAATCGCTCAGCTGCTCTTTGACGATCTGCATGATCAGCTGGATCTGTCTCTCGTTCATGGTTAGGCCCCTTTCTTTTGCTCTTCCATCAGCTCGTCGATCGTGACCTGGTCCGCCTTTCCGACCATCAGCTCGCCATCTTCCCCGAACGAGATCTCCCCGCCGATCGCGTGGCACTTGGCCTTGAATTGCTTTCCGATCTTGCTGCTGATCTTCGGGTCAAAGACGAAAACCTTCCGGATCTCGCCATTCTCGTCCGGGCTCTCCAGCATGCCGATGTCGATCTTGACGCTGACCGCACCTCTCGGCAGGTTCCTGCCCGTCATCTCCCGGATGACCTTCTTCAGTTCCTCGTCGATCACATACCGCATTCCGGCGAAGTCCTGGCTGTCAAAGCTGAACTCTCTCTGCGCCATGCTCAGGCTCCTTTCTTTATCCCTCCGCCTGTGGTATGATCTCCGCAGGAAGGAGGTGAATCATTTGGCTGATTTCTATATCCGTACCTTTGATCTGACAAAAATACTGCTGGCCCTGGAAAAAGAGCATCAGGATGTTGTCTGTCTCAGCATCACTGAAGAAGATGATGATCCTGAGAATGGCTGCCCGGCCTCTCTCTGGATCTCCTCTGTCAATTCCTCAGATCCGGATTTTGTCAGTGAGGATTCCATTGATTCCGATGAATCACTCGCTGATCTCTTCTGACCTTTCAATGTACCTTCTGACTGTCCGTAGCCGCGGACAGTCTTCTTTTGTGCCTTCCTGCACAATGTATGTGCAGCGTTCGCCGTCCGCTCTTACTCCGACGAAGCCAATCCTTTTCCCGCTCATGCGTTCCTGCCTGCGTATCCATCCCCAGACCTCTCGCCTGTTTCCAATCAGAATAATCTCCATGCTCAGGCTCCCTTCTTCTCTTCTCTCCATCTCCGGAATTCTTCCTCAAGCTCCGGATCCGCGAATGTGCCGTCTTCCCTCACGGCCTCCCTGATCACTCTGGCGAATGCGTGCGCCGCCGGCTTCAGATTCGGATCTGTTCCGGTGTATTCCGCCCGGATGGCCAGATTCTTCTCCGCTGCCATGCTCATGCTCCCTTCTTCGCCGCTTCGGTCACCTTGGCAAAAAGATAACCGTCCAGGAACGCCTGGTCCTCCGCCGACAGGGCACTGATCCGCGCCATGTATTCGGATTTGTCCGGCGTCCGGACGGTTGGTTCTTCCTGCTGCTGGTTTTCGGGAAGCTGCTGCTGGTTCATGGTGTTTTCCATTGACTATCGCCTCCTTTTCGTTGACTCTGGTAAAAGTATAATTACCATTGTCACGTTTGTCAACACTTTTTTGTTGACTATGGTAACTTTGTTTGCTATACTCGTCACCGAAAGAAGGTGTTACAAATTATGAAGGATCGCATTAAACTCGTCAGAACAAACGCTAATCTGAATATCAGGCAGTTTGGCGAGTGCATCGGAACCACTCCTGCAAGCGTAAGCAGATATGAATCCGGCGAACGAATCCCTTCTAATGCCGTACTGCTTGCGATAAGTAGAGAATTCCATGTCTCTCTCGCCTGGCTGAAGACCGGAGAAGGTC
>JAFRLD010000056.1 GCA_017431395.1 Bacillota bacterium
CAGGATGTGTTTTGCGGATCTGGCTGATCCGCTCATTCACACAGACCGGGGCCGCATGGCGGAAGTCTTTTAAGCGTTTTATGTCCGGGCCGCGGAAGGCGAACCAGCTTCTGTCAGGATCACCGCCGGCCTGAGAGATCATTTCCCCCAGACAGTGGCAGAGAGGTTCGAGCAGGCTGCGGCTGTCCGAGGCGAACTCCGTGTAGATGGCGCAGCCGGAGGGGATCTCTGTCATATCGGTCAGCATATCTCCGGCGGCCTGTGATTCCCGCAGCATATCGAGGGTATCCTCCCCGAAGAATTCGATGGCTTCCGGATGCAAAGGCTGACCGTGCTCCCCGCCGGAGCATGGATCGGTAACCTGCTCTCCGCGCAGGAGCCGGACGAAGCGGATCGCGACCTCCTCTGTTTCAAAAAAGATGATCGTTCCCCAGAGCTCCCGGGGCTCTGGGAGCACGGAGCATTCGATCTCGGTTATGATACCGAGCGTACCTTCGCTTCCGATAAAGAGATCGATCATATCCATGTCCGGCTGGATGAAGTAGCCGGCCGTGTGCTTGCTGACCTGAGGCATTCGGATGTCCGGCAGGCTCCCGGAGATGCTCCGGCCGCCATCTGTTTCGACGGAGAACTGACCAGCCTTTGCGAGGCATTCGCCCCGGCGGATCGATAAGGCATCTCCATCAGAGAGCACCATGCGAAGGGCGAGGATATGATCTCTGGTCGTCCCGTACTTAAAGGTGCGCGCCCCGGAGGAATTGCAGGAGACCATGCCACTGACCGTCGCGGTCGTCTCCGTGGGGTCCGGTGGGAAGAATAAATGCTGCCTGCCGAGAAGCTCCTGCAGATGGCAGAGAAGGACGCCGGGCTGGACGAGGACGGACTTCGGTGAGGGGACAGAAGAAACGGGGCCGTCAGCAGCCTGCGGCAACCTGAGCACCCGGTCCATAGCGGACAGATTCAGCACGAGACCTCCATTAGGAACCGCTCCGGCCGTGACACCGGTACGCCCGCCCTGGGTCGTGACCGCAGATGTTTTGTCCGCCTGCAATAGCCGGCAGATGTCCTCCTCCGTCTCAGGAAAAAAGATCTCCTGCGCGGTCCCGACGCGCCGGGACTCATCGGAGAGATACAGATTCATTTGTTCAGGATCTGTGATTCGTTTCATGTTGATATTATATATCACAAACTTTTTTCATGGCTATGAGAATTCGTAATATGTGAGGGAAGAAAAACTGGGGTATAATCAGATATATAATTAGAAGAATGGAGAACTGATAAAATGCAATACAGAGTGAACAGGAAGACAGGCGACAGGATCAGCGAGATCGGCATGGGGACCTCCGTGCTGTTCGAGTCCGGGATGGAGGAAGGTGTACGCGCGCTCGAGCGGGCCGTGGAAGGCGGGATCAATTATTTCGATCTGGCCGCGGGACATGGGGACACCTATCCGATCTTTGGCGAGGCACTGAAGGGCATGCGAAAAGAGGTCTTCTACCAGATCCATTTCGGGGCGGAATACTCCCAGGGGGTCTATGGATGGTCCTTGGATCTGGACACAGTGAAGAGGTCCGTGGATCAGCAACTGACGGAGCTGAAGACGGATTATATCGATTACGGCTTCATCCATTGTCTGGATGAGATCAGCGACTGGAAAACTTACCAGGAACATGGGATCCTCGACTATATCCTGGACCTTAAGAAGGCGGGGGTCGTTCATCATCTCAGCCTTTCCTCCCATACACCTTCGGTGATCCAGACCGTGCTGGATGAGGTGGATATAGACCAGCTGATGTTTTCGATCAATGCCGCCTACGACAGCGGAGAAGGAGATTATGCCCACGGGAGCATGAACGAGCGGGCGCAGATCTATCAGAGGTGTGAAGCAGAAGGTATCGGCATCTCTGTCATGAAGCCGTTTGGCGGAGGCACCCTGCTGGATGCCGCGCAGTCCCCGTTCGGTGTGGCTTTGACCAGACCGCAATGCCTTCAGTATGCACTGGACCGGCCGGGCGTGGTGACGGTGCTCCCGGGAGCACGGAATGTGAAAGAGGTCGAAGACCTCCTGGCCTTTCATGATCTGCCGCAGGAGGAGAAGGACTATTCGGTTATTGCCGGTTTCGATCCGGTGGATACCAGCGGCGCCTGTGTGTACTGCAACCACTGCATGCCGTGTCCCGCCGGCCTTGATATCGGCCTGATCAATAAGTACTATGACCTCGCAAAGGCTGGGGATCCTCTGGCCATGGAGCACTACCGGACACTGGAGCATACCGCGGAGGACTGCACCGGCTGCGGTCACTGTGACAGCAGATGCCCGTTCGGCGTAGACCAGAGCGGCAGGATGCAGGAGATCAGGGAGTGGTTCAGGAAATGAGAAAGCAGGCAGATAACACAGCGGCCTCCGCAGGCGTTCTCGAGCATCCCTTCGGTCCGCTCTATTCAGAGAACAGCCGGGTCCTGATCCTGGGGTCGTTTCCATCCGTGAAGTCCAGAGAGCAGAACTTCTTTTACGGGCATCCGCAGAACCGGTTCTGGCGGGTCATCGCGGCGGTCACGGGAAGGCCGGTGCCGGAGACGATCCAGGAGAAGCGCGAGCTGATCCTTTCGCAAAACCTGGCCCTCTGGGATTCCATCGCCAGCTGCGAGATCACGGGGTCTTCCGATGCGAGCATCCGGAACGTGAAGGTAAACGACCTGAGCGTTATCCTGGATAATTGCGATATACGGCGGGTCTACTGCAATGGGAAGAAATCCTACGAGCTGTACCGCAAATACATAGAGAAGCAGACCGGCAGGGAAGCCATCTGCCTTCCATCGACCAGCCCGGCAAACGCCCAGTGGACACTGACGAAGCTGATCGAGGCGTGGAGCGTGATCCTGGAGGTCGACGGGTCGGGGAACCTGTGATAAAATACTTCCTGTAAGAATGCTGAAGAACAGCAGGAGGTACCGATGAACAAGTATGCGTTTTTAGAGAACGTCCCCGGGCTCACGGTGGACGGGTATATGGATTCGTTCGATGATGGCGAATGGATCAGCTGTGTGGCCGGATTTGACGGTATGGACCGTGTGATGGAGTGTGCGAAGCAGATGATCGCAGATGGCTATAGCCTGATCAATCTCTGCGGGGATTTCGGACAGGAGCACGTCGATGAGCTCATGAAGGATGCCCCGGAGGGAGTCGAGGTACACTACGCGGCCTATCTTCCGGCTGAACTTGCCAAGCTGGAGGCACTGGAGCAGTACGTGGAATACGGCCAGATCATCTTCGGCGGGGTGGAGGAACCGGTGCGGCTGGAGCTTAAAGCCCCGGAGATGAACACCCACACCGTTTTCATCAAGGATCTGGACCAGGCGATCGCTGTGGCCGAGAGATTCGCCAGGGCCGGTGTCGACGGCATAGAACTCTGCAGCAGTTTTGACCTGGATATGACGAAGGCAGTCATCGATGCGGTCGAGAAGATCGACCCGAAGATCCCGGTCGGAAGCAATGGGATCACGATCTAATCTATGGACCAGACGAACACAGCGTTACAAGATATGAAAACTCCGCAGCCCCGTCTCGGACGGGGAGGGATGATCGCGCTCATCACCATGTGCAACGTGATCGCTCCGCTGTCCACGGACATGTATATGCCCGCGCTGCCGGACATGGCGGAGTTTTTTCATACGAACGATGCGACGATGAACTTCACGCTGGTGGGTTTTTTCCTGCTGTTTGCCGTCGGGATGCTGGTATTCGGTCCGGTGTCCGACCGGTTCGGCAGGCGTCCGGTCCTATTGTTTGGGATCGTGTTTTATATCCTGTCGAGCGTTGCCTGCGGGCTCGCCTTCAGTGTGTATTTCCTGATCGTCGTCCGGATGCTGCAGGCGCTTGGGGCAGGCTGCATGGTAGCGGTCAGTACGGCGCTTGTCAAGGACCAGTTCACCGGACAGACCCAGGGGACCGTTCTGGCGATCTCACAGGCATTCGGCGTGCTTGGTCCGGTGATCGCTCCTTTGCTCGGGGCGCAGATTTACCGGTTCTTCAGCTGGAGGGCGGATTTTTATGTGCAGGCTCTCATCACTGTGGCAAGCCTGATCCTGGCACTATTGATGAAGGAGACGCTGCCCGCGGGTGAGCGGCTCGATACCGGCCTGGTGAAAACCTTCGGGCGCCTGGGAAAAGTCCTGGAGAACCGGACGTTCCGGATGTTTCTTCTGTGTATCATCCTGATCCAGATCCCGATGATGGCCTATATCTCGGCCAGCTCCTATATCTATGAGAATCAGTTTGGCCTGTCATCCACCGGGTACAGCCTTTACTTCGCGGCCACATCGCTCGCGGCGGTCATCGGTCCGATGCTCTACATCAAGGTGCGTCGATATAATCCGTTCAATATCACGCTGGGCATCTTCGCTTCCAGCGTGACCTTCGGGATTCTGATCTTTTGCTTCGGGCATCTTTTGCCTGCCGCTTTCGCGATCTGCTTCGCCCCGATCATGATGACATCAGCCATCTCAAGGCCCTTCGCAACGACGATCCTGCTGAACCTTCAGAGACAGGATACCGGATCCGCCTCCTCCCTCGCCAATTTCTCATTCACGCTTTCGGGCGCCGTGGGGATGCTCCTGATCACATCCATCTGGAACGATTACATCCTGGGCCTGGCCATGCTCGCCATCTTCGCCGGGATCGCCGGCGGCGGGGGAAGCCTGATTCTCAGAAAGAAACTCGGGGCGGAAGCGCTGTCGGTGGTGCCTAGGCGATAGACTCCGGGCAGCTCGGCGTGGCAAATTGCATTTTTTGGAGCAAAACGCGGCTAAAATGTCCCAAGATCGTTGAAATCTCGTTGGCCTTAGCCGCGCACATTTGGACTTTCAATGAAAATCCGCGGCTAAACCTGACGAAGTTTCAAGCATCACAGCGATTCTTAGCCGCGCAAATACCAATTATTTACACCATTTTGGTGTCCATGACCTGTGAAAGCCCCTGCAAGGCAAAAAAAGCGCGGCTAAGCTCGACGAAGTTTCAACGTTTGTAAGGATTCTTAGCCGCGTTTTGAGGGGAAAAATGCATTTTACAGATAAGAGGTACATTATGAAGCAAACAAGAAAAACCATCCTCTGCTACGGGGACTC
>JAFRLD010000057.1 GCA_017431395.1 Bacillota bacterium
GCTCCGAGATGCTTCACCTTGTGCCTCAGGCTGCCGTACTTCAGCACCTTCCCGATCTTTTTCAGGCGCGCGTAATCCGGACTGTCCTCCCGGAGCACGAAGTAGCTGTTCTTACGACGGGCCGCCTCCGTTCCCTGCAGGAAGCGGAACATGTGCTCCACGTTGTCCCGGGCGATGTGCGGCCGGTCCGCCACGAGCCCGGTGGGTTTCCTGCTAAAAAGCCGGTCCAGATAATAAAGCATCCGGTAGGCGATCACGAAGTGGAGTTTCCTGCGGATCAGCTCCCTGATATAGGTCAGCTCGCACTTCAGATGGGCTCCTCTGGAGTATTTGCTGACCCAGAACATCCCCTTCTTATACTGAACGATGTAGTCCTTTGTATGAAAATAGGACATACCGACATTGTTGACGACCTTGGCGAATTCCCCCATCCTCGGCCAGATGGTCAGCTGACGGTCCGTGCTGTCCTCCAGCACGAACGAGACCCTCAGTCCGGAGCGGACCGGGACCTCCGCCGTGAACTGTTTCGGACGGTAATAGATCCTGCCGTCCGGGCCGGGCCGGTCAAACGGCGGGAAGTCCGCCATCTCGATCGGAAACCGCTCCTTCTTCTCCGTCTCTATGTAGAAGGAATAGGCTTCTCCCAGCAGATGGACGCTGGACCGTCCCTGAAAGATGATCTTCCCGTCCCGGATCTCACAGATATCCACTTTGAAGATCAGCTTATCCAGAGAGAACAGCTCATTTCCGTTCACAGTGAGTTTCTTCTGGTCGGTCACCCGGAGCATCTCCGGCAGCTTATCCCCGGCCTTAAGCCCGAAGAGATAAACTTTATCATAGAACCGCATCTCCTGCGCCGCCAGCACCCGGTCCGTCACCTGTCCGATATGCTCACGGATCACGGATTCCGGCCCATGGTATTTGATCTGTTTGAGAAGCAGCTCGAGGAGCACCGCCTGGGCGTACTCCCCGGCCTGACCAGCCTTTGCGATAACTGAAGCCAGATCCTCCAGAGCCTGGTGCGCATCCCCGGTGATCTCATAACGCCTCGTATTGATCTTGTCCACATTCAGCTCGAACGGCCGGTAGCCGGTCTCCGCGTATCCCCCGTTCTTAAGGATGATCTTCGTGAGGGCCGCCGCCTGCCGGATCTCTCCGCTGAGCAGGTCCTCCGCCGATTCGATCAGGCTGGTGCGCATCGTCATCCCGCGGGGATCAAGGCATACCTGATACTTATCTGCCTGGGCCGCATGCCAGACCATCTTTGCCGGAGGCTGCTGCCCTTTCTTTTTGGGAGGCGCATCCGCCGGGACCGCATAGACTCCCTGATCGCTCTCGTCCAGGTCGTGAAGCAGCCGGGACAGGTCTTTCATCCGGAGCACATCGCCCTGATCGAGCAGGACCATATAGCGCCCTTTTATCATCGCATCCAGCTGATCCCGCCCCGCGATCTGATAGAACTCCGCTTCCCCGAGTGCCTCCCGGCAGAGCGCAGAGCCTTCCGCATCGGGCTGCTCAAGGCAAAGGATGATCTGGGCCTGGTCCTTCACATCCCCTTCATCTGCCTCGAAGTATCCCGCCAGTGTCTTGCGGATCTCCTGGCGGAACGAAGCCATCTGGTGGTCTGCGTGGATCACGATCGTCAGTTGTGCTAATGGCTGTTTCTCTGTCATGCTGTTTCTTTCCCCTTACAGAAGGATCTGAAAGATATACCCCGTGCAGTATCCCCCGATCCACTTATGCATCGTCGCGTATAGTTTCTTCCCGATCATGAAGACAGACTCCAGCTCCCCTTTCATCTTGAGCCGGATGTTCTGGAGCCGGTTCCCGTTCTGATCAAAAATCGTGATCGTGTTGGCCTTCGCCGTCTGGTTCAGCGACTGTGTCAGGATGAACTGGCCCGCATAGATCGTGCAGCTCTGGACGAACCGGTTCGGCCATGCGGTCTGATAGATATGATATCCCTGGACTTTGAAGTTTTCGTTCAGAATGAACGTCTTGCTCCCCCCATACCGGCTCCGGAGCAGGTACGTCCTGTCCTCCGTATTGAAATCGATGGCGTTGAACGCGTTCACATCACTGTGTTTCGAGCCCAGCCGGATCCTGACCGTATCGATTTTTTTCAGCGTCTTCGTACTCACGATCCTCACGTGGCGGTCATAGGTCTTCGCCCCGGTCACGACCAGGTATTTTTTGTATGGATTATAGGTGATATCGTTGGCATGGCCCAGTTTCTGTCCCTTGGGGCTGACCTTGACCAGCTTCCAGTCTGAGATCCTGACCTTCGCGATCTTGATGCGGGCCCGCTTCTTGCCGTCATCATCCCCGTTTCGTTTCTCGAACGCCATAAACAGGTACTTGCCGCTGCTGCAGGTCCCCTGCGTGACCGTATACCCCGACAGTTTTTTTCCTGCCTGTCTCCGGATATCTACTTTCTTACTGCCTCTTTTGGCGAAGGATATGGATGCATCCGCACAGGCCTTGTCGGTCTTGACCCGGACCCACTCCGATCGGTAGGTCCTGCCATCGTATTTGCGAAACGCCCGGATCCTTACGTAATACCGTTTCGATGTTTTCAGTCCGTTCAGGGTCAGATTGTTGATCTTAGAGCCTTTGAGCGTTTTTTTCTTCGAGCGCAGGAACAGGACGTTCTTCGCATACTGCACCTGATATCCGTCGTAATCCTCCGACGCTCTCCAGGTGACCAGGATCTGCGAACTGTTCAGGATCGTGAGGGCAAGCTTCTTCACCTTAGGCAGCGGCCCCTCTTCCGGGACCCATCCCTGCGGAACGTCCGGATCAGGCTCCTCCGGATCTGCTTCCCCTGGATTCCCTTCTTCATTCCCGTCTTCTTTGATCCCCTGCAGCTCATCCGGCTGGACTTCATCGGATGGGATCACTTCTTCCGGCACTTCGGCCTTCTGCTCCTCCTCTGGGGCATACGCATCCCCGTCTTCTGCAAAGGCTGGACCGTCCTCCGTGAAAACCGTCCCCTCCTCCGCGAAGACCTGCGCGGGGGCTATCGTGCACATCATAATGGCGGTCAGAATGATCGCCAGAGCTTTTCTCATCTTCATATAAACTCCCGCCGGATCATGTCCAGCATATTCAGAACCGCATAGTTTCGGTTGGACCTGCGGTTTCCCGTGTTCCAGATCGTCTTGCGACTGACCGTATGGTCCTTAGTCGCGAGGGCATAATACACGGTGCCGACCGGCTTCTCCTCCGTGCCTCCATCCGGGCCTGCGATGCCCGTCACCGAGATGCCGATATCGGCTCCGGAAGCCTCCCGCACGCCTTCGGCCATCTCCCGCGCCGTCTCTTCACTGACGGCGCCATACTGCTCCAGGGTCTCCTCGCGCACGCCCAGCTCCTGCATCTTGGCCTCGTTGGAATAAGTCACAAGGCTCCGGTCAAATACCGCAGAGATCCCCGGGACATCCGTCATCGCAGCGCCGAACATCCCGCCGGTGCAGGATTCCGCCGCCGCGAGCGTCAGATTCCGTTCGATCAGCTGATCGGCAACGACCCGGACCAGATCCACATCATCATAGCTGTATATGTATTCCCCGATCCGGTAAGCGATCAGGTGGACCATATTCTCTACCGCAGTCTCCGCTTCCTCCGCGGTCTCCCGCTTCGAAGCGACCCGGACAGCGCATTCCCCTTCCTTCGCATAGGTCGCGATCGTCGGATCTGTCTGCCCGTCGATCAGGTCCAGCAGCGCGGTCTCAAGGGAAGACTCCCCGATCCCGAACGTCCGGAGCATCCTGTGGGCGAGCACGCCGTTCTCGCCTCCGCTAAGAATCGGCTCGAGCTTATTCTCATACATCCACTTCATCTCACGCGGGGGGCCCGGCAGACAGCAGACGGCCTTCCTTCCGTAGGGGTCCTTCAATACGAAACCCGGAGCGCTGCCCACCTCATTGAACAGCATGGTCGCCCGGGACGGGATCAGCGCCTGCTTCCGGTTGTTATCCGTCATTTTCCGGCCGCGGCGCTCATACCTTTTGTAAAGATACGCCAGCCACTTCTCATTCATGACCAGCTCATCCCGCATGATCTTGCAGACGACCTCCTTCGTCATGTCGTCCTGTGTCGGTCCGAGCCCTCCGGTCGTGATGATCAGATCGCATTCCGCGAGAGACTCTTTTAACACGAGGGAAAGCCTTCCCGGATTATCTCCGACCGTATGGTGAAACAGCACATCGATCCCAAGATCGTTGAGTTTCTGTGACAAAAATACCGTGTTGGTATTCGTGATCTCTCCCATAAGGAGCTCGGTCCCTACACTGATGATAGCTGCTTTTTTCGCTTTCGATGCTTCCTTGCTCACTGTGAGAATACCTCCCTGTTCTTCACAACGTATTCACATCCGGATACGATGGTCATGATGACCGCTGCCCAAAGGACGATCTGGTCCAGCGGGAAGTCCCCGAAGTAGACGGAGCACGGCCAGTTGTTCAGAAGGAGCAGCGGGATCGCGACCATCTGCAGGACCGTCTTGATCTTGCCGCTCCAGCCGGCGGCGATGACGATCCCCTCTGCGGCTGCCACCTGGCGCATCCCTGTGATGATGAATTCCCTTCCGAGGATCACGATCACCATCCAGGCCGGAATACTACCAAGCTCTATAAGGCACAAAAAGGCCGACATGGTCAGCAGTTTATCCGCCAGCGGATCCATGAGCTTCCCGAAGTTCGTCACCAGATTGTATTTTCTGGCGATCTTCCCGTCGAGCATATCTGTGAACGCCGCCGCGATGAATATGATCGTCGCGGCCACGTTATATCCCATCATGAGTACGACGATGAAGACAGGGATCGCGAAGATCCTCCCCAGCGTCAGCTTATTCGGTAGATTCATAAATGTCTCCTTTCCATCATACAGGCTCTCCGACCAGGTCATAATCGAAGGCATCGATGATCCGTACGTCCACCATTTTTCCGGGGTGCAAAGGCTGGTCCGGCGCCTCGAAGATCACGGTCCCGTCGATCTCCGGAGCATCATACTGCGTCCTGGCGATCCAGGCCCCGTCCTCGTCCTTGCCGCAGACTAAAACGCGCTGGATGCTCCCGACCTTTTCCCGGCATACTTCCCTTGAGATCTCGATCTGATGGCGCATGATCTCATCCGCCCGCATTGCCTTAGTTTCCTCATCTATCTGATCCGGACGCTCCCCTGCCGGGGTCCCTTCCTCCCTGGAATAAGCGAATACGCCAAGCCGTTCGAATCGCATCTCCCCGGCGAAGGACGACAGTTCCAGGAAGTCCTCCTCTGTTTCCCCGGGGAAGCCTGTGATAAACGTGGTCCGGATATGGATGTCGGGGATCGCCTCGCGCAGCCGCCGGATCGTGCTCCGGATGCTTTCCCCCGTGGATCTTCTTCGCATCTCACGAAGAACGTGGTCTGAGCAGTGCTGCAGCGGGATATCGATATAGTGGCAGATCTTCGGCTCCGTCTTCATGACCTCGATCAGCTCGTCCGTGATCTTGTCCTCGTAGCAATACATCAGCCGGATCCACTCGATCCCGTCGGTTTTAGCCAGGGCCCGCAGAAGCCATGGGAGCCGCAGCTCTCCGTAGAGGTCCCGCCCGTATTCCGTCACATCCTGGGCGATCAGGAGGAGTTCCTTGCAGCCGGCACGGGCCAGGGCTTCCGCCTCCATCACGATGTCCTCCATGCGCCGGCTCCTGTAGCCGCCGCGGATCTGGGGGATCACGCAGTAGGCGCAGCGGTTGTTGCAGCCCTCCGCGATCCGCAAAGTCGCCGTATACGGATTTTCCTCCAGCCGCCGGGCGCTGAATTCCTCGAAGCGTTCCGGCGCACAGCTGTTATATAGTTTCTGTTTATCTTCCCGGTCCAGCCTTTGCAGAGTTTCCTGCAGGATCTCCGGGAGCCGTTCATATTCGTTGACCCCGAGAAACAGGTCCACCTCAGGGATCTCTTCGAGCAGCTCCTTCCCGTACCTCTGTGAAAGACAGCCGCTGACCACGAGCAGCGGACGGGTGCTCCCCTCTTCTTCCCGCATCTCTGCGAGCCTCACCATATCGAAAATATGATCGATGGACTCTTTTTTGGCATCTCCGATGAACCCGCAGGTATTGACCATGAGCACGTCCGCTTCCTCCGGATTCGCACAGATCCGGTAGCCCGCCTGCTCACAGATCCCGCATGCAGCCTCGGAATCGTTGAAATTCTTCGGGCATCCGAGAGTGTCGATATAAAGTTTTATGTTATTCTGTGACATCCGCAGCGCCCTCCTGCATGACCTGCAGGTCTTCCTCTGAGATCAGTACTTTTCTCGGTTTGCTTCCCTCGGACGGACCGATGATCTGACGTTCCTCCATCATATCGATGATCCTCGCCGCCCGGTTGTATCCGATCCGGAACCTCCGCTGGAGCATGGAGACGGAAGCCTGTCCCGCTCCGACCACGAGTTCGATGGCATCCGGCAGAAGCTCATCCCCCATATCCGAGGTATTGCCCTTCTCTGCATCCGGCACATTCGCCTGCTCGATCTTATCGATCACGTCTACGGAATACTCCGTCTCTTCGACCTGTGATTTCACGAAATCGATCACGCGGTTGACCTCTGTATCTGAGATGAACGCGCCCTGTACCCGGATCGGCTTGCCACTGCCCAGCGGGTTAAAGAGCATGTCGCCCTTGCCGACCAGCTTCTCAGCACCGGCCATATCCAGTATGGTCCTGGAGTCGACTTGGGATGAGACCGCGAATGCGATCCTGGACGGGATATTCGCCTTGATGACTCCGGTGATGACATCCACCGACGGACGCTGGGTCGCGACGATCAGGTGCATACCTGCCGCCCTGGCTTTTTGGGCCAGACGGCAGATGGAATCCTCGACCTGAGATGGGGCTGCCATCATCAGGTCCGCCAGCTCATCGATCACGATGACGACCTGCGGCATCGGTCTCTGAGGCTCTCCGTCGACCACCTGATACTTTTTCTTCTTTATCTTCTCGTTATAGCTGTCCAGATCACGGCAATGCAGGTCCGCGAATCTGCGGTACCGTTCGTCCATTTCAGCGACCGCCCAGTTCAAGGCTGCAGCCGCCTTGGCCGGTTCCGTGACGACCGGGATCAGCATGTGCGGGATCCCGTTATAGTTCGACAGTTCCACGACCTTCGGGTCGATCAGGACGAGCTTGACCTCATCGGGTCTCGCCTTATACAGGAAGCTCGTAATGATCGTGTTGATGCAGACGCTCTTGCCGGAGCCCGTAGAGCCCGCGATCAGAAGGTGCGGCATGGATTTCAGATCCGCCACGATGGACTTGCCCGCAATATCCTTGCCGACTGCGAACGAGATCTTCGAAGTCGCGTTCCGGAAGGTGTTGGAATCTATGATCTCTCTGGCTGTGACCATGTTGATCCTATCGTTTTCGATCTCTATGCCTACGGCGGGCTTGCCCGGGATCGGTGCTTCGATACGGATGCTCTTCGCCTCCATGTTGAGGGCGATATCATCCGCCAGATTCTTGATTCCCTTGACCTTGACGCCGCTGTCCGGATGGACTTCATATCTGGTCACCGCCGGTCCCTGGGAAACATTGGTGACCTGTGCCGAGATCCCGAAACTCCTCAGGGTCTCCTCCAGCTTCAGTGCCTTGCCCCGGAGCTCGTTCTCCGTTTCGGCACGGCTGACGGAGCTGCGTTTGCCTTTGCTCAGAAGATCCGGTGACGGGAACTCGTAGTTCTCACTGGCCTTTTCTTCATTGAAATCCTCCTGCTGGAGCATGCTCTCCGCCGCCTGGCTGTTCGTCAGTTTGTCCTCTGCAGGGTCGTATGTCTTCGCCACGATGGCAGAGCCGCTCGGGGAGGAATCGGTATCCTTACTCCGCTCCAGCGTCGTGTTTTCTGCGATCGCTTTCGTGCTTCTTTTTGTCTTCTTCGGTTTAGCTGCAGGCTCCTCGTCTGCGCTTGAGGTACCGGTCAGCTTCTTCAGAAGAGATTTCTCGGCCGGCGTTCTCCCGGACCTGCCGGTGGGTTCTTCATCGCTCATCAGGTTGATGACCTGCTGCTGTCTGCCTGAACCGCCTCTCCTCTGGGTATCCTCCTCGATCTGCTGCTGGCGGGCCATTCTGGCCGCCTCGACCTGCTCCTCTTCTTCCCGGATCGTCATATCATGCTCGAGCCTCCTGCGCAGCCTGCGCTGGCTCATCGTCTCAAAGAACCGGGAGACCGGCGTATTGATCAGAAGGAGCAGACAGATGAAGATCACTACGAACGTAAGGATATATAGTCCCGGCACGCCGATCCAGCCGGCGAGCAGCGAGCCTACGTACATGCCGAAGACCCCGCCGTCTGTCAGCGCGATCCCATTATGATAACTCTCTGAGAAACTGTGGAAGCCGCCGCCTTCGACGATCGGATCCATGAAGCGTCCCGCATTGATCAGCGCGAACATGAGAAAGATGACCACGAGAAGTATGACCGATTTGATCCCCATGTGGATCGTTTTTCTCATGAACAGAAGGATCCCGTAGATGATGAAATAATACGGGAGCACGAACGCAGTGAAGCCGAAGACGCCTTTCAGGGCATCAGAAATGATGCTCCCGGCACTGCCCGCGTACTGCGTCTGCAGTGCGATGATCAGGAAGGCGCCCAGAGCGATGACGATGATCCCGATGATCTCATCCTTGATCTGAGCTTTCGCCTGGTTCCTGGCTTCGATCGCATCGACCCTTCTGGCCGCGGATGCGCTGGTCCCGCTGTTTCTCTTTTTATTGTTTCCCGAGGGCCGGCTTTGGCCCCGTTTCGTTTGTGCCATGTTTGTCCTGCCTTTGCAAAATCCTACGAAATAAGAACGTATCCCAGTACCGTCGCTGCCACCAGCCAGACGTAGATACTAAAGCCGAACAGCCGTCTGCCGGTAACGATCCGGATCATGGCCTTGATCGCGAAGATACCGGAAAGCGCCGCCACGATGACGCCGGCGATCACCGGACCGACGATGGCCGCATCCATGCCCTGGGCGAATGCGTCCGGAGCTTCCAGAATGACCGATCCCAGGATCGACGGGATCGAGATCAGGAATGCGAATTTCACCGCTGTCGCACGGTCAAGTCCGGAAAGAAGGCTTCCGAACAGGGTCGAGCCGGATCTGGAAACGCCCGGACAGATCGCGATCCCCTGCATGATCCCTACGAACACCGCATGACGGAACTTCATCGTCATGATCGTCTTGTCCTGCTTCCCCATCTTCTCTGCGACGAGAAGGATAATGCCGGTGAAGATCAGTCCGAGAGAGATCCCTACGAGCGATGAATAGAGGCTGTTGAAATAATCCTCAAAGAGCAGCCCGATCAGCGCCGTTGGGATCGTAGCCACGATTATCATGAAGCCGAGCCTCCTGGTGGGGTTCGCGTTGATCCGGAGCCCCTTGCCCGTGCATATGTCTTTTATGGTCGCGATCAGTTCTTTGATCAGGGCTGCGATATCGGTCCAGTAGATGATGAACACCGACAGGAGCGTTCCCAGATGCATGAGTACGGTGAACGGGAGCACGTTGTTACTGCTCACCCCGAAGAAGTACTGCAGCAGTGCCAGATGTCCCGAACTACTGATCGGAAGGAATTCCGCCAGTCCTTGTGCCAGCCCTAAAATGATTGCCTGAATATATGTCATTTGTCGCCTCCATTCCATATTTATACAGAATATATCATAGCACAAAAACACAATCTTTGGTAGTATAAGTATCTCCAAACTACACTATTTTGCGTCTAATTTGCTGTATTTATTGTTATTTTTTTATCATTATAGGCTCCCTTCCTTGATTTATGGTAAATATTGTGATATATTCGAAATGTTCTATTTGGTTAGCAGGCAGCATTAGGGAGGACTTATGAGTATTGGTAGCAGAATTAAGGAACGACGGACAGAACTCCACATCACGCAGGAACAGTTAGCAGACCAGATCGGCGTTACGAAAGGTGCGATCGCCAACTACGAAAATGAGGTGAGTACACCTAAGATCGGTCTCATGTATCGTCTTTTGGACGCATTGGATTGTGATGCGAATTATCTTCATCAGGACAATATGAAAGAAAGCACGTTTGA
This sequence comes from Bacillota bacterium, assembly GCA_017431395.1. Taxonomy (GTDB): domain Bacteria; phylum Bacillota; class Clostridia; order Peptostreptococcales; family Anaerovoracaceae; genus Lentihominibacter. The sequence goes on from JAFRLD010000057.1 coordinate 10,091, forward strand.
AGCGTGTTCTACACCCGAGGAATTCAACAAGCTCATCCGCAAGTACAGAGCTCTCGACAACAGGGGCAAACATCTGATCGAACTTGTTCTTGAGACCGAATATCAACAGTGTAAAAGATAATTATACCATAGCACTTTACAATCTGAAGCAAAGGTTGTAGAATGATTTCTATCTGAAAAATGGAGGTCATTAGCAATGAAAAGAAAGCCAAATATCGCTGTTGTAGGAGCTACAGGCGTTGTCGGAACGACATTCCTTAAGGTCCTTGAAGAAAGAGATTTCCCCTTCGAAAACATTTACCTGATGGCATCCAGCCGTTCGGCCGGAAAAAAGGTCACATTCAAGGGAAAAGAATATACAGTCGAAGAGCTGACAGAGCATTCCTTCGATAAACCGATCGATATCGCTCTCTTCAGCGCCGGCGGCGGAACGAGCGCTAAGTTCGCTCCGATCGCTGCAGCCCATGGTACCGTTGTCGTTGACAACAGCAGCCAGTGGAGAATGGATGAGACCGTCCCTCTCGTAGTTCCTGAGGTCAACCCGCAGGACATCGAGTGGAACAAGGGCATCATTGCCAATCCGAACTGCTCCACCATCCAGGCGATGGTCGCACTGAAGCCGCTGCAGGACAAGTACGGCATCAAGCGCGTCGTCTACTCGACCTACCAGGCCGTTTCCGGTTCTGGTATGAAGGGGATCAATGATCTTAAGAACGGTCTCGCAGGCAACGATGAGGACCTTCAGGCATACGCCCACCCCATCGCAGGCAACTGCCTGCCGCACATCGACGTCTTCCTTCCGAACGGTTATACCAAGGAAGAGATGAAGATGATCAACGAGACCCACAAGATCCTCGGAGACGATTCCATCAAGGTCACGGCAACCACGGTTCGAGTCCCTGTCTTCGATTCCCACAGCGAATCCATCAACGTGGAACTCGAAAAACCGTTTGAACTCGAAGACATCGTCGAGCTCTTCAAGAATTCTCCGGGCATCGTCGTCCAGGACGATGTGGAGAACAACGTATATCCGCTGGCCAGAGACGCCGCCGGAACCGACGAAGTCTACATCGGACGTATCCGCCGCGACTTCTCCGTGGACAACGGCATCAACATCTGGGTCGTCGCCGACAACATCCGCAAGGGTGCGGCCACGAACGCCATCCAGATCGCCGAGAAGCTTCTGGAGATCCTGCCGGATTAAGGATCGGACAAATCACGATTTATAAAAAAGAGCTGCGTCAGTAATGGCGCAGTTTTTTAGTACACACTATTTCAGGGAAGCGGTGGTAGTGGGGCCGCGCCTTCGCAACCACCGCTTCTAGAATCGAGCCATCATTTAACAAGCCAGGCGCCTCCATTCATACGCTTGACCTTCTTCAGACGAGATAATGAATGGAATACTTTCTGGATCAACTCACCGTTTATCGGTTAGCGTTAATTAACACTCAGATATTAAGCATTATTGCTAGCTGTCTAGCAATAATCATCGATATTAGGCAGTTAATTTACGCTAACCCACCTTCCCTCCTAAGTATATGAGAGGAGTGCTATTTACATGCGCCTTACTACGGCTTGTTTTATCTGCGGGCGAGGGGTGAAGCAATGCCCGAGCGGTTCCCGCAGGAGCAGCCGCGATCAGAAGTGAAGTGAGCGAAGCGAATCGGCAGGACC
>JAFRLD010000058.1 GCA_017431395.1 Bacillota bacterium
AATCGCGAATCGTCGTTTTCGGGTGACAGGTCAGCTTCTTCGAGCAAAGCACAGCGGAACGAGATTTCGCGATTGGGCTGGTTCAGAAGAGGGGGAATCGCGAATCGTCGTTTTCGGGTGACAGGTCAGCTTCTTCGAGCTTCCTCGAGCAAAGCACAGCGGAACGACTCTTCGCGATTTCATAGTCTGAGAGCATGCGAAACCTCGAAACCTCAAATCCTCGAAACCTCGAAACCAACCTCCAAACCTCAAAACCTCCAACCCTCCTTTCCCGCAAAAGAAAAAGCTGTCGCACCAGATTTTGCTCTGATGCAACAGCTCCTTCCTTGCATTCATTTCTTCAATCGACTGATCCGCCGGTAAAGCGACGAGCGGCTGATCCCGAGCTTGCGGGCGAGCTCATCCTTCGTGAGATTGCCGAGCTCCACCTCGCGCAGCTGCTGGAGCAGGAGGCTGTTTTCGTATTCGGTCATGCTCTGCTTGAGGTTGTCGCTGCCTGCGGCGGTAGGTCCGGGGTGCAGGCTCCGCAGGTAAGGGGAAAGGTCTGCTGGGCGGATCGTGTTGTCCCGGGCCATGTTGACGCTGTACTCGATGGCGTTCTCCAGTTCCCGGACATTGCCGGGCCAGCCATGGGAGAGGAGGATCGAGATGGCGTCCTCCGTGATCTTGTCTACATTCTTATGAAGCTGGGAGGAATGCTTCTTGATGAAGTGGTTGACCAGGGCGGGGAGGTCGTCCATGCGGTCCCTGAGCGGAGGGATGGTCATGGGGATGACGTTAAGACGATAATAAAGATCGTCCCGAAAAGTTCCTTCCGCGACCATCTGCGCGAGGTTCCGGTTGGTCGCTGTGATGAAGCGGGCGTGGACCTGGATCGTCCGGTTGCTGCCGAGACGCTCGAACTCCCTGCGCTGCAGGACGTGGAGCAGCTTCATCTGCATGTTAAGAGTAAGGTCTCCGATCTCATCGATGAAGATCGTGCCTTCCCCTGCGACCTCGAATTTGCCGGCGTGGCCATGGGTGTCCGCTCCGGTAAAGGTTCCTTTCTCATAGCCGAAGAGCTCGCTTTCGATCAGGTTCTCCGGGATCGCGCCGCAGTTGATCGTAACGAACGGGGCGGAGCTGCGCTCGCCCGAAAAGTGAATGGCCTTGGCGAATAATTCTTTGCCTGTCCCGCTCTCCCCGGTGATAAGGACCGTGGAATTGCTGGAAGCGATCGTCGGGACCATCTCTTTTAGCGAAGTCAGGACGGGACTGCTCCCGATGATACTGTCCAGGGCGCCCCGGCTCTCATCGAGGATACGATAGGCGGTCTGCCGGGCTTCGATGGCATCGTCAAAAAAGATCACGACCTGCTCGACGGCATCCCGGTTGTAAATGATCCTGGAGGAAAGGACGATATGGACCTCCCCGTCGTTGAAACGGAACTCCTTGTTTTTGAACTCCTGCCGGCTCTCCACGATCGCGTTGAAAGCTCCGCTCCAGTAATGATCCAGCTTCTTGCCGAGGACCCCCCAGAACTCACCCGGGCTCTTCTGGAGAAAGCTTCGTGCCTTGGAATTGGACGCGATGATCTTGCCGCTCGCATCTACGGTAACGATGCAGTGCGGGGAGGAATTGACGACCTCGTTGAGCAGCCGGGCCTGAGTGTCGATCTTGCCCAGGTTCTCAGAGCTAAGCACGGCAGAAGACAGCAGCACAGCCATATTCTGAAGGAAGTCACAGACATTGGACTGGTTGCCGATCAGCCGGCCATACTGCTCTTCATCAAAAGCCACCAGGGAAATGATGCCGATCGATCCGGTCTTATATGGGATGGCGCAGCTAATCTCACCGGTCTCCCCATCTTGCTCCGGCCCATAACGCGGATCATTGGTGTCTTCCACGGTATAGGTGCCGCCCTGACGAAGGACGTACTTGTATAGATATTCCTCCGTTGAAAACGATTCGGCCTCGAACGATCCGATCTGTTCCTGATATTGTCCCGTGCCGGCGATGATCTGCAGGTTCTCATCCAGCACCATGGACTCGATGTTGACCACGGAGGTGATGGCGGAGCAGATCTGCTGCACGGTTTCCTGTATCTGTAGAAGTTTACTCATGGACAAAGTATATCAGAATTGAGACATAATAGCAAACATGTTTCATAAATGGGACGGACCGGCCTTTGCATAAGGGGGGTGCAAAGGCTGGACAAGCGTTGAAACTATCGCATTAGTCGAAATTTGGAATGTGTCTCAATTATGGCATAGATATTGCGTTAACTGATTCCAGTGAAAAAGTTGCTGAAACATAGATCACGAGAAGGAGTTGTTGTTATATGAAAAAAGACAAGGTCAGATTAACGGTCAACGGACGATCCTATGAGTTCCTGTCCGGCCGGGATTTCGAGCCGGGGGATACTTTGTCTAAGCTGCTGAGGGAACGGCTGGGACTGACCGGAGTGAGAGTCTCCTGTGAGCAGGGAGCATGCGGAGCATGTACGATATTGATGGACGGTAAATCCGTACTCTCCTGCATGACGCTGGTCATCGAAGCGGATGGCAGTGAGATCCTGACGATCGAGGGACTGAACGGTAAGGACCCGGTCGTGGACGCGTTCGTTAATACATATGGGCCGGGAGAGGGAACGGCGATGCAGTGCGGATTTTGTACGCCGGGCTTCGTGCTGGAAACGCATGCGCTGCTGAACGAGAACCCGAATCCATCCGATGAGGAGATCACGGAAGCGCTTTCCGGGCACATCTGCAGATGCGGGTGCTACCACGGGATCCATACAGCGGTGAAAAAGGCGGCGGATCATATCTGCTCCTGCGAAGGAGGTGAACAGAATGAGTAAGCCGGATACGACATTCATCCAGAGAGAAGGAAAGAATTATCTGGGCACCTACCGGCCAAAGATCGACGCTAAAGACAAGGCTTTGGGCAAAGTGCAGTATCTGGACGATATCACCCTGAAGGGAAAACTTCCGGGCATGCTGTACTGCAAGATCCTGAACAGCCCGTATGCCCATGCGAAGATCGTGAAGATGGACACATCTAAGGCGGAGGCGCTGCCGGGCGTCCACGCGGTGATCCGCTGCGATGATCCGGAGCTCAGGGCACTTGGGAGAACGACCCACGCCTGGACGGACATCGCCATCACCCCGAAGGAATCGGATACGATCGACCGATTCTGGGACAGAGTGTTCCTGCCGAGCAGGGCGTTATGGGCCGGAGATCAGATGGGCGTCGCGGTAGCGGCGGAGACGCCGGAGATCGCAGAGGAAGCCATCAAGCTCGTGGACATCAAATGGGAGATGCTCCCGCCGGTCTATGAGATGGACGATGCGAAGAAGCCGGATGCTCCCATCGTGCACACGGAGATGAACCCGAACTCCAACCAGCTGAAGCACGGAGACGATTCCGTCGTTGATGACCTCGTGTTCGAGCGGGGAGACATCGACAAGGCGATGGAGGACGCGGACTACATCATCGAAGTCGAGAAGACGTTCGGAGGGACGTCCACCCATGGAACGCTGGAATACAGAGGCTGCGTCATCCAGTGGGGCGAGGACAAGATCGACGTCTGGACCAATCACTATATGGCGGACCAGACCAGAATGTTCATCCATGATTATACAGGGGTCCCCCTGAACCGTGTGCGCGTCCGCAACGGCAACAGCGGAGCACACATGGGCAAATGGAATACCGGGGAAGATACGTTCTACATCATCACGGCGTATCTTTCGAAACGGGCAGGGCGTCCGGTCAAGTACATGATGAACAATCACGAAGAGTTCCATGAGACACGGAGCGAGAACCGGTACAAGATCAAGGCCGCCTGCACGAAGGACGGCCGGGTGCTGGGCTTTGACGCCATCGCGGAAGGAAACACCGGAGCATATGTCGGCGGCTGCGACCACAACGTGGAATTCATCGTCCAGGAAACGTTCGACCGGATCTATTATCCGATCAAGAACGTCCGGCTCCACGCCTATACCTGGTTCACCAATAAGATCCCGGGCGGCGTCGTCAGGGGCATCGGCAACGTCCAGCTGTCATGGGCGTTCAATCCGATTTTCCAGAGGCTCTCGGATCTGACCGGGATCGACCTGCTGGAGATCATCCGGATCAACTGCGGGAACAACTTCAACCAGATCGGCGGCCTGAACACGTCTCTGGACCGGGTCCTCACCGAAGGGGCCAGGCTGATCGACTGGGATAAGAAGAGGAACAAAACACCGGGCGGCGGAGAGCTGATCGATGGATATAAGAAGAGGGGCGTCGGTGTCGGCGTCTGGAACCAGTGGCATGCGGAGCTGAACGAGTTGACCCGGGGATACTATGAGGTCAGCATCCGGCTCAATCCGGATATGTCCATCATCATCCAGGCCCCGACTTCAGAGACCGGTGCGGGCGGCAACAGTGCTGCGGTCTTCGCCTGTGCGGAGAATCTCGCTTTCCTGAATACGAAACCGGAGGATATCCTTTGGACGCCGCTTTGCGATACGGAGCTCACCCTGAGAGACAATGCTCCGACGGACAGCGTCATCTCCTTCCTTTATGCGGAGGCCATGGCAGAGGCTGCGGTCAAGCTTAAGGCGGAGATCCTGCGCAGGGTCGCGGAGTACATGGAGAAGGAACCGGAGGAACTGGATATCGAGAACGCTTATGTGTTCGAGAAGGCGGATCCGGAGAACCGGATCGAGGTCGGCTGGTTCATGCTCCATACGGACTGCGTCCCGATCCACATCCATCACGCGCGGCATAACGTCAATGAGAACGCGGGCCTGCCTTACGGCGCCTGGTTCGTAGAGGTCGAGGTGGATACGGAGATCGGTACGGTCGAAGTCCTTGATATGGCCGTAGTGAACGATGTGGGCTGCGTGATGCACGCCTCCGGGGCGGAGTCACAGCAGCTGGGCGGACAGGCCCTGGGCATCGGCGAGATCCTGACCGAGGAGATGCAGTATGACTGGGAGACCGGCACGCCGCTGAACAACAACTACATCGATTACAAGATGCTCACCATGGCGGATTTCCCGTCCGTGACACCGCTGCTGATCGAGGAATGGCAGGGGCTCGGACGGTACGGCGCGGCGGGCATCGCGGAAGGATCCTTCTGCGGGACCGGAGCGGCGATCGCTAACGCGGTATATAATGCAATCGGCGTAGAGATCGACAAGCAGCCGATCACACCGAAGAAGATCCTGGCCGGCCTTGCTAAGATCAGAGAAAACGACCGAAAGGAGGGGAAGTAAATGAACATCAAGAATGTCTACAGTGCAGAGTCACTGAACGAGGCGATCACTCTCCTGAAAGCGAATGAAGGCAAAGCGAAGATCCTGGCCGGAGGAACCGATCTGGTCGGGACTATCCGGGAAAAGATCCATCCGGAGCCGGTCGAAGACGTGGTTTCACTGAAAGCTCTGGACGAGCTTAAAGCGGTCCGTGAGGGAGATGGATATGTAGAGATCGGAGCTATGGTCACGCTGACGGAGCTTCAGAAGAATGAAGTGATCCGGAACAGTTTCCCGATCATTTCGGAGGCTGCCGGAACGGTGGCTTCTCCCCAGATCCGGAACGCGGCGACCATCGGCGGCAACATCTGCCAGGAGCCGAGGTGCTGGTATTACCGGTATCAGGACGATAAATTCAACTGCCTGCGAAAAGGCGGAGACCGCTGCAACGCAGTCGTCGGGAACAATCTGTACCATTCCGTCTTCGGGCCCTCGAAGGTCTGCCAGACCCCATGCGAGATCCACTGCCCGAACCACACGAACATCCCGGGATACATGGAGATGATCCGGAAGGGGGATGTCCATGGAGCAGCGGAGATCCTGTTCAGCGTCAATCCGCTGGCAGCGGTCACCGGCCGGATCTGCCCCCACACCTGCGAGCAGCACTGTAACCGCAAGAAATACGATGAGAGCGTCTCGATCCGGGAGGTAGAGCGCTATCTGGGAGATTATATCCTGGAGCATCCAGACCAGTTCTTCCGTGCTCCGGAGCACGGGACCGGTAAAAAGATCTACATCATCGGTGCCGGACCTGCTGGACTCACAGCAGCCTATTACCTGAGATCCTTCGGTCACGAAGTGACGGTCATAGATAAAAACGAACACATAGGCGGCATGCTCTATTACGGCATCCCGGCCTACCGGCTGCCGAAGGAGATCCTGGGCCGGATCCAGTCGGTCCTCGAAGGCATGGGCATTTCCTTCCGCATGAACGTCCAGGTCGGTAAGGACATCGAGATGGAGACCCTTTCGGAGGAGGCGGACGCCCTGTTCGTCGGGATCGGCGCATGGGTATCGCTGAATCTGAACTTCGAAGGACGGGACGCGAAGGGGATACTGAACGCGCTCCAGCTTTTGTACAAGGTGGCGGAGCACGAGGACCAAAAGCTGGGCAAAGAGGTCGTCGTCATCGGCGGAGGCAACACGTCCTTTGACGTCTGCAGAAGCGCACTCAAGATGGGCGCGGAGAAGGTCACCCTGCTGAGCATCCTGCCTTATGAGGAGATGCCGGCGGAGGAAGAAGAGATCACTGCAGCGGAGCAGGAAGGCGTTGTGATCCGTGAGCTGACGACGTTAAAGGAAGTGGTCAAGAAACCGGACGGCAGCATCGGCCAGCTGATCTATCAGAAGATGAAGAAGCGCGATGAGGACGCCGAGGGCCTTGACAATGTGATCCCGGAGGAAGGCGTCACGATGACGGATACAGCAGACAGCGTCGTGATCGCCATCGGCCAGGGCATCGATATGCAGGGGTTCGGCCAGCTGCAGGAAAAGTCAAAAGGTATCGACCTGGCGGACAAAGACGCCGGCAAGACGGTGCTGGAGGATATCTTCGCTGCGGGTGATGCGGCCCATGGCCCTGCTACCGTGGTCAAGTCGATCTTCCAGGCAAGACAGACCGCAGCAGCGATCGATGAGAGCTTCCGGAGCGAAGTTGCAGGAAATGTTTCTGCCGGCAAGGCGGCGATCAGCTTCAGCGAGAAGGCCCTGCTCAACTCTGAGCGTGTTAAGCCGGAAGAGCTGCCTCTGGAGCAGAGAAACCTGTACACGGAGATCAGCAAGACCATCGACGAGCTGGGCTTCAGTTCAGAAGCGGAGAGATGTCTCAACTGCGGATGCGTCGCGGTCTCACCATCGGATCTCGGCGCCGCGCTTACAGCGCTTGACGCAGTGGTGGTGACAACGGAGAGGGAGATCCCGATCGGGGAATTCTTCGATACACCGGCCGGAGGATCGACAGTGCTTGGTGGCGGCGAGATCGTTACGAGCATCCGGATCCCGAAGAGCGCAGCCCTCAGCCGGCAGATCTATTTCAAACACCGGACCAGAAAATCCATCGACTTCCCGATCGTGAGCATTGCGATCGATGCGGAGATGGAAGGGGAAACCGTACAGGAGATCCGGATCGCCTTCGGAGCGGTATCACCGGTACCCCGCAGAGCGTATGAGGTGGAGGCTTTCCTTAAAGGGAAGCCGCTTACGAAAGAGACCGCCCTCGCTGCATCAGAACTGGCTGTCAGGGACTGCATGGCCCTGGCGGAGAACGAATACAAAATCAACCTGCTGAAGGTCCTCCTTCGGCGAAACCTGGAAAGACTGTAGAAGAAAGGAGTTGGATATGGATTTTGGAATACTGTCAATAGTACCTCCGATCCTGACGATCGTACTGGCACTTGTGACTAAGGAGATCCTGATGTCACTGTTCATCGGTACGTTCGTAGGATGTATGATCTACGCTGTCGGCAATCCTCTGACAGCTATGGAGACCTTCATTCAGATCGTGATCGACAGCCTCGCGGATTCGTGGAGCATCGAGGTCATCGTAGTACTGTGCCTTATGGGAGGCCTGATCGGACTTATGATCCGGTCCGGAGGATCAGCGGCCTTCGGCAAGCTATTGGGGAAGAAGATCAAGACGAAAAAAGGCGCGATGAGGATGACCTGGCTCATCGGTATCTGCATCTTCTTCGATGACTATTTCAATGCGTTGGCGAATGGCGCGATCATGCGTCAGGTAAACGATGGGTATGGGATCTCCAGAGAGAAGACCTCTTATATCATCGACTCCACGGCAGTCGGTGTCACGCTGCTGGCCCCGATCTCCACCTGGGTCGCATTCACCTGCGGACTGATGGGAGAGAGCTTCGAGAAACTGAACATGGACACAGACGCGTTCACCGCGTTCTGCCAGTGCATCCCGTTCAACTTCTACTGCTGGCTCTCCATCATCATGGTATTCGTCGTAGCGAGTTTCCAGCTCGACTTCGGCCCGATGGCTAAGTGCGAGAGAAGAACGCAGCTGACCGGGAAGCTCTGTGACCAGACCTTTGGCGGCGGCGATGCGGAAACCGACGATTACGCAGAGATCACACCTTCCGAAAAAGGCAGGGCCGACGGTCTCCTCGTCCCGATCATCATGCTGGTCGTGCTTGCGTTCGTCTTCCTGCTGTATACCGGCGGGTTCTTCTCCAGCCATGACATGATTCAGACTTTGAATGAGATGGATGGTATGCTCGCCCTGACCTATTCGAGCGGCGTGACCGTTGTCTTCGCGATCATCTATTATAAGATCAGGGGCGTCTCCTCGATCTCGAGTTCCATCGCGTCCTTCGTGGTCGGCGTCAAAGCGCTCATGTTCGTATTCATCCTGATCGTATTCGCATGGGCGATCGGAGCGGTTGGCGATCTGCTTGGTACAGCGGATTACATGGCGACTCTGTTCGTGGGTCACATCCCCGGATGGATCGTTCCGGCTATGCTGTTCGCATTCTCCTGCTTCATGACGTTCTCCACCGGCGCCGGCTGGGGAACCTACGGGATCATGATCCCGCTGGGGATCCCGCTCGCTGTGGCGATGGACATCAGCATATTCCCGTGCGTTGCCGGCATCATCGGCGGTGCAGCCTTCGGTACGCACTGCTCGCCGCTGGCGGATACCGCGATCCTGTCGTCGGCATCCTCTAACGTCAGACACACCGACCACATCCGTACGCAGATCCCGTATTCCGTCTGCTGCGCTGCCTGCGCGTTCATCGGCTTTATCGTCGCCAGCTTCACCGGCGGATGGATCCTGCCGATCCTCGTGACGGTGGCCTGCTTCATCGTCGTGATCTTCTTCCTGAACAAGCTGTTCGGGCATGCGAATGATCCGGTCGAGGTGAATGAGGAGCCTGCGGCGGCAGGGGATTGATCACCGATCGATTCCCGGACCGGGGTTATAATGGCAATAAAAAACGGGGCTGCTGTATGGCAGCCCCCGTTTTAATGAGATCCGTTTTATGATCAGTCAAGCACCAGCGACGGAGCGGTGTAGACTCTGGCCTTAAGCTCGCTGTCGAGTTCATACAGGCTGCGCATGTCGCTGCCGAACAGTTCGAACTTAGTCACATTGTCATCCGCATTGTCTTCTTCTTCGGCCTGCTCCTTGACGAACCAGTCGAGGAACTGCATGGTGCGGAAGTCTTTCTCTTCATAAGCCGCCGCATAGATGTTGTTGATCAGTGCGGTGACGTGTCTTTCGTGCTCGGCACCAGCCTTGAGCGGGTCGATGAATTCTTTGAATTCCTTGTCCGGCTTGTCGATGGCTTCGAGGACGACCTTCTCGCCGTTCTGCTGCAGATACTGGATGAACAGCATGGCGTGGTCTCTCTCCTCCTGCGCCTGGATGTAGTACCAGTTGGAATAGCCGTCCAGGCCTGCATCTTTATAGAAGTTCGAGAAGTCCAGATAGAGATATGCGGAATAGAACTCCGCGTTGACCTGTGCGTTGATCAGGTCAGTGATCGCCTTTGATAACATGGGGTTTCCTCCTTATTACTACAGAATTGATCGCCGCATGACATCTGCCAAACGGTCGTGAACAGTATACCACAGAAACGTATGCGCGTCATCAGGAATCGACTTCCGGTTTCCTTTACCGGTGGCAGTTTCCGCCGCCGTGTCCGCAGGAAGGACCGTCGCCGTGCCCGCAGGAAGGACCGCCGCCGTGTCCGTGGCAGTTTCCTCCGTGCCCTTCTCCGTGGTGGGCGCATTCGGTATCCGGATCATAGACCAGAGTCCCTTCGGCCAGTGCCTTGGCGGCATCGTCCGCCGGTCCGGTGACACCGGGGTAGAGCTCAATGCCGGCTTCCGCAAGTGCCATTCTCGCACCGCCGCCGATCCCGCCGCAGATCAGTGCGTCCGTGTGGACCTCATGCAAAAGTCCGGCCAGGGCGCCATGTCCCGTGCCGCCGGTCCCGATGACCTCCGCGTTCGTGATCTGTCCGTCTTCGACATCATAGACCTTAAACTCCTGCGTGTGCCCGAAGTGCTGAAAAATCTCTCCATTCTCGTATGTGACTGCGATCCTCATTGTCTTCTCTCCTTTTGTGCTCAAATTCTCAGGCAGATCGACCGCCGACGGCTGCAGGCGGTAGTGGCCTCCGCGGATGACGAGCTGCCGGCCCTCGACCAGGGCGGCGGCGATCTTTCGTCTCGCCTGATCGTAGATCGCAGTGACAGTCGTACGTGCGATATCCATCTGTTTCGCGCACTGCTCCTGCGTCAGCTGCTCGTGATCGATCAGCCGGATCGTTTCGTATTCATCCAGCGACAGGGTGATGGCCGGGGCTGTCCAGCCTTTGCTCTCGCTGATATCGTCCGCGGAAAAACTCCAGTGGTCCGGGAATCCGCAGATCTGTCTGCATCGTGTTGGTCGTGCCATGATTGCCTCGTTTCGCTATTTTCAATAACTGACATATGTCAATAATATATTAACGCGGTTTATGACATATGTCAAGAAACCTTTTGCAAAGGCTGGATTGGCCCTGTCCCACGATTCGTTGTATAATAAGGCCACGGAGGAAATGGTCATATGGCAACGAAGAAAAAGAAAGAAGACAAACGGTTCAGCGCGGATGAGGTCACGCAGATCCTGGATCTTTTGCGGACTGAATATCCGAACGCGGAGTGCGCTCTGGAACATATCAATACATTCGAACTTTTGGTCGCGGTCGTCCTGTCTGCGCAGACGACGGACGTCAGCGTGAATAAGGTCACGCCGCAGCTTTTCGCAAAGTTCCCGGACGCGGCGGCTCTCGCCAAAGCTGAGCAGGACGAGGTCATAGAGCTCATCCGGACCATCGGGATGTATAAGACGAAATCAAAAAACATCATCAAGCTGGCGCAGGCGCTTCAGGAGAAGCACGACGGCATCGTGCCCGAGGATTATGACGCCCTGGTGGCCCTGCCCGGGGTCGGGAGAAAGACCGCCAATGTCGTACTGGCGGTCGGCTTCGGCCATCAGCGCATCGCGGTCGACACGCATGTGTTCCGGGTCGCGAACCGCATCGGTCTGGCTGAGGCGAAAGATGTGCTGAAGACGGAATACGCCCTGATGGATCTCCTGCCGGAGGACCGCTGGTCAGAGGCGCACCACAGCCTGATCTGGCACGGCCGCCGCTGCTGCAGCGCCCGAAAGCCCGCCTGTGAGCGGTGCGTGATCGAGGGACTCTGCAGGAAGGTGGGGGTGTAGAAGGCAGGGGACCTTGCGTGCCAGGTGCTACCGGCTGCTACCTGCTGCTACCAGCTGGCGTCGAGCCGCATCTGCAGGTCCCGTTCCGATGGATGCTCGGCCGGGCGATGCGCGGGGACGAAATAATGTTCCTCTGTCAGTTTAGGGAAAGTATGATGGAGTGATTTCAGCATTGGACCAGCCTCCGATATACTGCGCTTGTTCTATTACAGAAAAAGTATAAGACACACGGATGGCAATGACAAGAAAAAACTACCAAAAATGTAATGAAATAACCAATTATTGTAATGAACAGGGGCTGTCGTTCATTATGCAATTAGTGCGACGCCCTTTTTCTATGCGATGACAGGCGTGACAGTGCCCTCGCTTAGTCCTCGTCGCTGACGATCGCGACGGCTCACTCACAGAGAGTAGAACTCCACCGAAACTCGGGACTTCGTCCCTCAAACAGTCGGTGGAGTTTATCTATTCTCTGTGCTCGGTTCGCCTGTGATCGTGACAGTTCCTGCGGAATCCGCTCCGGCACTGTCCCGCCCGTCGTCTGACAAAAAAACATGCATGCAAAAAACACCAAAAAGCAAAGCAACCGCGCCGTTTTGACGCGGAACGCAAAGGTAAAATCTGATGTGACGCCCCCTCTCTTTCTGTCCTCATCATAGCATGTGGGACTTCGGACACGTCAAAGGCTGAACACAAGCCTTCTGCTAGTCTATCAAGAGTGGATTTACGGGCCATCGGCTGATTTTCAGGCCTGGCTGGACGAGCCGAATCGCTCCTTGGGAGCGATCTCTCAGGATCCTTGGGCATCTTCTCCCAAGGATTCCGGTCTTTCACTCCCATGAATGGATCGATATTCCTCCCATCCATGGGAGTGAATTGGGGAATCCTTTGGGTTAAACTGTACCCAGTAAAATGGACACCTGTATTTGTGGGGACAACCTATGCATACGCCCCGAAACGTGGACATGTAATTTGAGGTAAAACCCCATACGGTGGACAGTTAACTGGAGCATTTATGGTAAGATGTATCTGATCTGCAGGGACATAGGAAGGATCAGATTACATGAGCAAGGCGCAAGGGAAAAAACCATTTACGAAAGAAGAGATAGAATTTCTTCGTACAAACAGGTATGTAACACATGTATCGGAAACAGTAGTCAAGTTCTCCGAGGATTTCAAGCGATACTTCTATCTGCACTGGAAAAATGACAAAACTGCACCACAGTTATTTGCAGAAATCGGAATAGATCCAAAAATCCTGGGCAGAAAACGGATCGAAGGATTCTGCTATCAGATCAACCAGCAGGCAAAGCGGGATGAAGGATTTGCTGATTTGAGACGTCATAATTATCAGCGGCCGCCAAAAAGCGGTGAAGAAAATGTCGAAACGCGCATCAGGCAATTAGAGCATGAGCTGGCATACACCAGACAGGAGGTTGAGTTTTTAAAAAAACTGCAGATGGCAGATATGGAGGCGCGGGAACAGTGGGAATCCAGGCACCGGCAGAAGTGAAGTTCGGCCTCATATATGACGCGATCCATCAGGATGATAATGTGTTGAGTATTTCATATATGTGCCGGATCGCAGGCGTTTCCAGGTCTGGTTTCTACGCATGGTGCAAGGCCGCACCAAAGAGACAGGCGCGAGAAGACAAGGATGAGGCAGACTTCATATTGATTCTTGAAGCATACCGCTTCCGGGGATATGCAAAGGGTGCGCGAGGCATCCACATGAGGTTGCTGCATATTGGAATCATCATGAACGTCAAAAAGATTCGGCGTCTGATGAAGAAATATCATCTGGAATGTCCAATCCGAAGAGCAAACCCATACAGGCAATTGGCAAAGGCGACGAAAACGAGCCATGTTGCGCCAAATGTTGTAAATCGGGAATTCCTTTCCAGAGGAGCCAGAAAGGTATTGCTGACAGATATCACATATCTGGCTTATGCAGATGGCTTCTGTTATTTATCTACGATTCTGGACGCAGTCACCCGTGAAGTACTGGCATATGAACTGAGTGCTTCATTAAAGGTGAATTTTGTGATCGAGACCGTAGATCAGCTGATTGCAAATCACGGAAGCGTACTGGATGACGAGACGATAGTTCATAGTGATCAGGGTTTTCATTACACAAGTTGTGCCTTCATTGACAAGTTGAAAGATGCAGCATTTGTTCAATCGATGTCCAGAAAAGGGAATTGTTGGGATAATGCACCGCAGGAAAGTTTTTATGGACATATGAAGGATCACATAAAAGATAGAATTGCGGACTGTGAAACATATGAAGATGTCAAATATGTAGTAGATGACTATATGGACTATTACAACAAGGATGGATATCAATGGGATCTGCTGAAGTTGTCACCTGTGGAATACTATCAGTATCTGCAAACCGGGATCTATCCTCTTCCGATCTGGCATGCATGAATGGCCTGCTGGCCACTGGGGCTCTGCCCCAGACCCCGGGGTTTAGCGCATTGGTTTCCAGGAGGCAGCTACAGAAAAGGCAGCGCGATCTGCACTGCCTCCCGCAAACCCGATACGGCGCTCGTGTCGCTCCCCAGCGTTGCACTATCCTCCGGATCGGTAAAGTTAACATAGGTTATCATAGACGGGGATGTTTGACACCCCAAAGAATCAAAATTGTCCTTGACAAGGGGTACACTTCATGGGTGTGCGCTCCCATCGGATCGGGCAAAGCCATCCCAATCGAAAAACCGCCGTTCTGAGAGCGGTTTCTGACACAGGATAAACAGGTCAACGAGCGCAAAAAAATGGCGCTGAAACGAATTCTGCGCTTCGCAAAAAAAAGTAGCTGTCGCATTAAGCATGATGTGAACTGCCTGTTTTGATCTCAGGATAGATGTCAAAAAACACGGCGCCGCAAGGGCTTCTGTGTTCGGCAGAACGTCCATTGCGGCGACAACGTATGGTAAGGATCTATTGAATAATTCCTTTATTAATATATTGTAGTAAAGCCGCTACGTAATGTCAACGCTTTATTGTCAACCGAAGATATTTTGTTTATAATATAGTTTACATAGACGTCAGTATGAGAACAGGGCTTATGAGAACGAGGTTCAACCGCACACTAGATATCAGGCGTACCATCCTGATCGCCGATGACGAAATGATCAACCGGCAGATATTGATCCATAAACTGGGGCGGTTTTATGATACCATCGAGGCAGCTACCGGTCGGGAAACGCTGGAGAAGATCCGCGAGCACAGGGCAGACCTGTCGCTGATCATGCTCGACCTGAATATGCCGGACGGCACAGGCTATGATGTGCTGCGGGAGATGCAGGAGGACGAGGAGATCAAGCGGATCCCTGTCATCGTTCTGACCTCGGAGGCACAGGCTGAGATCGAGAGCCTGCAGCTCGGAGCCGTCGACTTCCTGGAAAAGGGCAAGGATATGCCAGAGGTCGTGGTGGCGCGTGTGAAGAGGAGCATCGAGCTGGCAGAAGACACGATGATCATCCGGTCGACGGAGGATGACGAGCTGACCGGGCTGTATAACCGGAAATATTTCTTCGAATACGCGAAGCTGCTGCGCAGGTCAGATCCGGAGCAGGAAATGGACGCGATCGCGATGAACGTCGAGCGGTTCCATATCGTGAATGAGATCTACGGGAGGCAGTTCGGGGACACGGTGCTGATCAAACTCGCGGATATAGCCAGAAAGATCCTGAATATCAGCGGGGGTCTCGCGGCCAGAAGCGAGGCGGATACCTTCTTTATTTACTGCAGGCATCTCGAGGATCATGAACTATTGCAGGAGATCATCCGGGAAGGGCTTCAGGGCATGGAGCATGCCGCTAAGGTCCGGGTGCGCGTGGGAGTCTATCCGAAGGCACCCCCCGAGATATCCCTGGAGGATCAGTTTGACCGGGCGCTCAGCGCATGCCATTCGATCCGAAATGACCTCACAAGGCAGATCGCCTGCTATGACGAAGCACTTCACGAAGAGCAGATGTTTGAGGAACGTCTGGTGGGGGACTTCGAGCAGGCGGTGAGCGAGGATCAGATCAGCGTGTATTTCCAGCCGCAGTTCCTGATCCCGCAGGAGAGCCAGCCGATTCTCGCCAGCGCGGAGGCGCTGGTCCGCTGGGATCATCCGGAGCTTGGGCAGCTGAGGCCGAACCGGTTCGTTCCGACGTTCGAGAGAAACGGGCTGATCAGCAGGCTGGACCATCAGGTCTGGCGCAAGGCGGCGCAGCATATGAGGGCCTGGAAGGAACGGTATGGCATGACCTATCCGATATCGATCAATATCTCCAGGATCGACCTGTTTGATGATGAACTTGAGGATACACTGTCCGGCCTGATCGAAGAATTCGGTCTGGACCCCTCAGAGTACCGGCTGGAGATCACCGAATCCGCCTACGCGGAGGACAGCCGGCAGCTGGCGGAGAAGATACAGCGTCTGAAGGACCGCGGATTCACGATCGAGATGGATGACTTCGGTTCCGGGTATTCTTCTCTGAACGCGCTGACAGAGCTGCCGCTGGACGTTCTTAAGATGGACATAAAATTTGCCCGGCAGCTGACAGGAGACCAGAACTCCCATAAGATGATCTCGATCATCATGGAGATCGCAGAATGGCTGTCGGCCAGTACGATCGCCGAAGGAATAGAAACAGAAGAACAGCTGAACGTTTTCCGGTCGCTGGGATGTGATCTGGCGCAGGGATATTATTTCTCAAAGCCTCTTACAGCGGAGGAATTCGAAGCACTGTTCTGCAGATATTTGCCAAAGGAGGGTAAAGCATGTTAACGATCGATCAGCTCAGAGAAATGGGCGTACAGCCGGAAGATGGACTGAAGCGTTGCATGGATGATGAGAATTTTTATCTCACGCTCGTGAAAATGGTCCCTGGAGACGCAGGATTTCAGAATCTGGAAATGGCGCTCGGGGAGCAGAATCTGGACGCGGCATTTGAAGCAGCCCATGCCCTGAAGGGCGTACTGGGCAATCTGTCCCTGACTCCGCTCTATGAGCCGGTCCAGGAAATCACGGAACTTCTGCGCAACCGGACAGAGATGGACTACACCCCGCTTCTTGAGACGATCCTCGAGCAGAGAAAGATCCTGGAAGGACTCTGCGGTTAAGACGTGTGGCACGGGGGACAGAGTTGAACAGCGAAGCAGGGAAAAGAGCAGCAGAGCCTATGGCAGCGGGTCGCGCAGCGGCCGGTAACGGCACGCACCTTCGGAAGATCATCCGGCAGGTGCTTCTTGTGCTGTGCCTTGTTCTCCTGATCCTGACCATCTCCGGATGCGGAGGCGGGGATTCTTCGGAGGCTGCACCCGTGAAGGACAAAAGTGAAAAGGGCGGCAGTTATGACGCACCGAAGTTCAAAAATGCTTCGTTCCACGAAGAGGAAGCCTCCGACGGCGGGAGCGCCATGATCGATGTTTCTGCCGTATCCGACGGATACGTGGCGGTCTCGGCGAATTCAGGGTCGCGCCTGAAGTTCCAGGTGATCAAGGGGGAGGATACGTACAACTATGATCTTGCCTCCGACGGCACGCCTTCGATCTTCCCGCTCCAGTGCGGCAACGGGACCTATCAGTTCAAAGTCATGGAGAATATCACCGAGAGCAAATATGCGGAGCTGTACTCCATCACGGAGGAGGTCAGCCTTTCGGATGAGTTCCAGCCGTTCCTGCGGCCCAGCGACTATGTGGACTACTCGAAGGACTCCGACTGCGTGAAGATGGCTTCCGAGTTTTCTGCAAAGGCTGGCTCGGCAATGGATGTGGTCGCCAGCGTGTATGACTACATCTGCGACAAGGTCACATATGACACCGACAAAGCCCGGTCGGTCCAGAGCGGATACCTGCCGGAGCCGGACGAGACACTGGAGACCGGCAAGGGCATCTGCTTCGACTACGCATCGCTCGCGGCGGCCATGCTGCGCAGTCAGGGGATCCCGACGAAGGTGATCTTCGGATACGTCGCGCCGGACAACCTGTACCATGCGTGGAACATGTTCTATACGAAAGAGACCGGATGGGTCACGGTGGATTACAAAGTAAACGAAGACAGCTGGAACCGGCTGGACCTGACATTTTCCGCAGGTGGAGCGGAGGATGAGTTCGTAGGGGACGGCAGTCATTATTCGGATGTATATACGTATTAGCTGATATAAGTGGAGAAGGGTTATGAGTAAAGTTAGAAAACTGGACAGTTTGGGCGTCAGCGCGTTCTGCGAGAGCATGGGCCTGATGGCACGGGCCGGTATCCAGACCGATGAGGCGATCGCCCTGCTCGGCCAGAGCAAGCAGACGGAAGGGACCCTGGGGACAGCACTGGAACAGATGAAGCAGTCCGTGGAACAGGGTCAGGGTCTTTCGCAGGCCATGGAGGACACGGGCATATTCCCGAATTACGCGCTCAAGATGATCCGTGCGGGAGAAAGCGCGGGACGTCTGGAGGATGTTCTGATGCGCCTGGCCGACTACTACAGGGATCAGAAGACCATCGGAGAGAAGCTTAAGGCGGCGGTCACCTATCCGGCAGCTATGCTGGTGATGATCATCATCGTCCTGATCGTCATGCTGGCCAAGGTACTCCCCACGTTCACGGAGGTCTACGACCGGATGACGGGCAGTCTGGCAGCATCCAGCTACAGCTATATCCGGTGGGCCTATGGATTCTGCTGGGTCGCCCTCGTTGTCATGATCCTGCTCGCGATCGTGCTCCTGGTCGGACGGGTTGCCTGGAACAGTGAGAAACGAGGCGGCATCGAGAATCTCCTTCGCAAGATCCCGATCTGCGAGAACATCCTGGAGAGCATGGGACTCTTTCGCTTCACATCCGCGCTGGAGACATTCCTGGCCAGCGGGGAGATGCAGGACATCGCGGTCCATGACAGCATCGAAATGACAGATTATGAGCCTCTCGAGCAAAAGCTGAAGGCCTGTCTGGAACGGATGAAGGACGGCCATAGCTTCTCGCAGGCCGCTTACGACGAACAGCTGCTGGAGCCTGTCTACGGAAGGATGCTGCTCGCCGGAGAGCGCAGCGGCAACATGGAATCCGTGCTGGGAAGACTGACGAAGCTGCTGGAGGAGAATGCGGGAGCACAGGTGGACCGGCTGGTCGGAACGATCGATCCGATCCTGTCCGGGATCCTGATGGTCACGGTAGGCCTGTCACTTCTCAGTGTCATGCTGCCGCTGATCGGGATCATGAACACCATTGGCTAAACGCGGGAGAGCAGGAGAAGAAATATGTATTCGGATAGAGTCAAAAAAACAGGCGTCCTGCTTATCATCCTGCTGATCCTGTGCCTGATCTGCGGCTTGCTCATATGGCATGCGGTCAGGACGGGGAGCCGCAACCTTCAGGAAGAGGGCTTGACCGCCTTAAAAGAGACGATCACGAGCAGTGCGCGCCAGTGCTATATCGTGGAGGGAGTGTATCCCGCCGATCTGGCGTATCTCGAGGAGAATTACGGACTGCAGATCAATAAAGAAGATTACTACGTGACCTATGAGGCTTTCGCGCAGAACCTGCCTCCGACGGTCAGGGTCACATTGAGATAGGAGAAGGGATCCGGAGGAATGATGAGCCGAGAAAAGAGCTCCCCTTTGGGACTTTACACAATTGGGATAGCGACACTGTTTCTGCTGGGGTTTCTGCTGCTGGTCGTATTCGGCGCAGGGATCTACAAGGATGCGGTGACGGGCCAGGATCAGAATGATCAGAACAGGGCGCTCCGTTCATATCTGGTCACCTGCACGCAGACGGCTGCGGCGGATGACATCGAGGTCAAAGACGGCGGCGAGGGAGAAGTCCTGGTCATTCGTGAACATGGAACGCAGTATGGGCTGCAGGTGTTCCTTCATGACGGAGGTCTGATGGAGTGCTACAGCCGTCTTGACGCGGAACCGGATCCGCAGGAGGCACAGCTGATCGCGGCGACCTCGACCTTTGAGGTCGAGCAGATCGAGGAGGATCTTTATGCGATCACGACAGATGCAGGGCGGACGCTTCTGCATGTCGGAAGCAAAGGAGGTGACACCAGGTGAAGAGAGAACGGACCATGACCGCGTTCTATCTGGAAACGGTGCTGATGGTGATCATCTTCGTGCTGGTGATCGCCATACTGTCGCAGGTGTTCGGGCTGGCGAAGGCGCAGAGCAATGAGGCGCAGCAGTTGACGAACGCCGTTTGCCTGGCGCAGAATGCCGCAGAGGCAGCAGCGGCATCAGATAGTGAGAAAGAACTGCTCCAGCTTTTGGATGAGGACGGTAACGTTCAGCTGCAAAAGCTGGACGGCATCAACGTACTGACTGCTTATTATGATGGAGATATGCACCCGGTGACAGAGGAAGCCGCGGCAGCAGATGCGTCGGCGTTCCGGCTGGAGGCCACCTGGGAGCCTCAGAAGGGCGAGAAAGGGGACTTCGTGGGCAGTGACATCAAGGTGTATTCGATGACCGGAGACGCGCCGGTCTATACACTGAGCACCGGTGTGTATGTGAGAGGACAGGAGGAGACGCAATGAAACAGGTACCGATCAAACTGGGGCCGGTCGCACTCCTGCTGACGGTCATCACCATCTGCCTGACGGTCATGGCGATCCTGACATTGACAACGGCAGCGGCGGATCAGGCCATGGCGAACCGGTTCGCGGATTCGGCTCAGATCAGATTTTCGCTGGAAGCGGAGGGACAGCAGTTCCTGCAGC
>JAFRLD010000059.1 GCA_017431395.1 Bacillota bacterium
AGAGAACAGAATCCTGCTGATCACGCTGCTGTGCGGATTATTCATGATCTGCGCTATGGCCATGAGCACAGCACCGGTTCACGCAGACGGGGGGACGATAACGATCAAATACCCGGCAGCCGCAGAAGCGGGTATCCAGGCGGATTTCCGTTTGTACAAGGTGGGACACTTTGACGGGAATGAGTTGATCTGGGACGATGGGATCCCGGACATCGGCATCAATGTTTCCGAGAGTGAATTCACGGACGATGAGGGCAACGTCGATATGGATGCCTGGGCAGCCGCCCTGGCAGAGGCGGCCAAGACCTTAGCGGACGACATCGAGGGTCCGGACAGCAAGGTTCAGGTAGATAAGATCGTATCCGGCAAGACCAACGCCGAGGGCATCGCTACGGCGACCGTTCCGGCGAACGGATTGTACCTGGTCGTAGGATCACGGCAGACGGTTACGAAGGATGGAGTTACGACCGGCATCACACCGGTGCCCGGCTTCGTGACCATATTCCAGGGAACCGCCCAGGTAGAGATCAAGGCTACGGAAGACAAGGCGAAGCAGCTGATGGTCCGCAAATTCTGGCCGGCCGATCTGAGCGGTGCAGAGAAAGCCCGTGAAGAAGCGCTCCGTCCGGAAGGGATCCAGGTGAAGATCTGCTCCAGAACAGCTGCTTCCGCAGAGTATGAAGTGGACGAGACGGTGAACAACGGCGAGCCGGTCACGCTGAACAAGGAGAACGACTGGGCATACCAGTGGACGACCACGGACATCCAGAAGGAATGGATGTGCGAGGAGGTCATGCCGGAAGATGCACAGAAGTACTATACACAGACACATGAAGAGACCATTTCCCAGGATGGGAACACGATCCTCTTCAACATCACCAATACCTTTGGAAGCAGGACTTTAGAACTGACCAAGAATCTGGACGGATTCGTGAATCACGGTCAGGGCGGTTCGACGACCATCGTATTCAAGGTCGAAGGCTACATCGGTGACGAGGTCGTTTATGAAGCCAAGCCGGCCATTGAATTCAATGCAGCAGACAGGAAGGCAACGACCGTGACCGGCATTCCGATGAATCTGACGAAGCTGGTGGTGAGCGAGGTCTATACGGCGAACTATACGAAACAGGATCCGCAGGAAGCGCAGCTGACGATGTCACCCGATGGTAAGGATGGCGTCTACAAGGTCACCTTCGACAACCCGTGGGATAAGACCGTTGACTATGACAGCGGCATCATCAACCAGTATGGACTGTCCGATGACAGTAATCTGGATAAGGGCTTCGAGATCCTGAAGAGACTGGGACTGAGAGATTAAGGCAAGGAGGATGAGATGAGAGGACTAGGATTGAAAACAGGAATCATCCTTTGCGCGGTTCTGCTGGCGCTGGCGCTGGGAACGAGTGCGGCTCTGGCCTACTTCAGCGACTATGAGCCGGCGCAGGGGCAGGTCACATTGAACCTGCAGGGTGAGACCACGATCGACGAGGGTACGGATCCGAAAGAAAAGAACGTCGTGATCAAGAACACCGGCGGAGAGAACGATGCGGCGGTCGTCGTCCGTGTGGCTGTCTTCGGACCGGAAGAGTATACGCAGGTAACGGTTCCGGATGCCTGGGTCGATGGCGGTGACGGCTGGTATTACTACAAGGGGATCCTGAATCCGGGAGAAGATACCGGAACGGCCATCGTCGCGAAGATCGCGAACAAGGACGGATCGGACCTGACGAAGGAGCAGATCGCTGAGCTCGGCGACAGCTTCCAGGTCACGGTAGTCCATGAAGCGGAGATCGCGACATACACACAGAAGGACGGTAAGAACGTTCTGGTCAATCCGGATGGATGGAACCTTCCGGTGGACCAGATCACTGTGGAGTAAGGGAGACGAGATATGAAAGGGAAGAAAAAGACCAAGTTATCAAAACGGACCGCGGCATTTCTCGTCATCGCGATTTTGCTCTTCGCGACAGCGGGAGTGACCGGGGTCAGAGCGATGCTCAACATCACGAGTGAGGACTACATCGCAGAGTTCGAGCTGAGCAATCTGGGCATCAGCCTCATTGAGAACGGGACGCCTGTCAAGGACCTTGATTACGTTTTGCTCACTCCACTGGGCAAGACTTACAAGCCTGGCTACGTCTACAAGGAAGAGATCGCAGCTCAGAATGTTGCGGACATCAACAGTTTCGTACGGATCACGATCCGCAAATACTGGAAAAACGCGAATGGCGACAAGTCGGCCGAGCTCAATCCGGCGCTGATCAAGCTGACCTATAACGGCCAGCCATGCAATACAGATGCATGGGCGATCAACGATGACGAGACAACTACTGAGCGGACGGTCTACTATTACAAGGATCTGCTCCTCAGCGGAGAAACGACCGAACCGGTCGTGAACGAGCTTCAGATCAGCAGCGATGTCATCAAGAAGGAGAACATCAAGCTGACCGAGAAGAAGGAAGGCAGCAAGACGACCTACACCTATGAGTTCCTGTATAATGGGTACTGGGCTTGTGTGGAAGCAGATGTCCAGTCTTTGCAGAACCACAACGCACAGGATGCGGTCGAGTCTCTGTGGGGCCTGACGCCAGACGATGTTACTGTTAGCTCGCCGAGTGAAGACTCCGGCAGCCTGACATTGAAGTAGGGGGGAGGAAGCTATGAGAAAGAAACATGTTATGATCGTCCTCCTGGCCTCCCTGGCACTGCTGCTCGCACTGACCAGCATGTCCTATGCCAACTCCTACTCGTTCAAGGGTAAGTGCAGCTACAATGGGAGCAAGATCGTTTCCGATTTCACATCGGATGATATTGCCGCAGCCCAGAGCAAGCTGCAGCCGGGAGATGTTCTCACGTATGAGATCACCTATACGAACAATTCGAAGGATACCACAGAGTGGTATATGAGAAATAAGGTCCTGGAGACTTTGGAAGAGAAGAAGGATGCCGCTGAGAATGGTGGCTACACCTACGTTCTGAAGAACCAGGGACCGGACGGAACCACGACTCTGTTCAGTAATGACAAGGTCGGTGGAGAGCGGTCGAGCAAGAAGATCATGGAAGGTCTGCTGCAGGCGACCAACGCGACAGGCAAATTCTTCTTCATCCAGGAACTGGATCCGGGCGAATCCGCCAAGACTAAGCTTAAGGTGGCGTTCGACGGCGAGACCGAAGTCAACGACTACATGGATACTGAGGGAAGCCTCCTGGTACAGTATGCCGTTGAGAAGAAGCCGGTGAAGGAAAAAGAAAAGAAAAAGACCATCGTTCAGAAGGTAAAGACCGGGGATGAGACCCAGATCTATCTGTTCATTGCCCTGATGGCAGCTGCAGTTCTGGCGGCATTGATCGCTATCTACTTCTGGAGAAGGGATCGGAGAAATGATGATGAGAAGGGTGGTGATCTGGCATGATGAGAGCAGCGATGAATGACAGAAGATACACCAGCCTGAGGATGTTGATCCCGGCACTGATCCTCGGAATCCTGATGACAGTAGCCTTCGTGTTCAGCAGCAGCAATGTTTATGCGGCGGACGAGAACGGTTTTTACGACGGAGGAACCGCCTATAAGTACACAGTTACGGTCTATTCCGGCCTGGAAGGCACTTATAAGGGTCAGCAGAGATGGACGGTTGAGCTCGACGCAGGTTCGGACCTGGAGCTCGATCTTGCCGACGTACAGATCGATGACAATAAGTATTATCCCCGGGGCTTCCGTGTTACGGGACACGACAACGATGAGAATCTGAATGAGCCCTCCGGAAGTCCGAGAATCCCGATCACGAATTTAGATGCGGATTACTCCTACGAGGTGGCCTGGGGAATGAAGGGCAACATGGTTGCCTATACGGTCCGCTACGTAGATGAGAACGGGAATAAGCTGAGAGAGAACGATACATATTACGGCATGCCGGGAGATAAGCCG
>JAFRLD010000060.1 GCA_017431395.1 Bacillota bacterium
CCGCCTTTGTATTTGAAGAGGACCGTCTTCGTCACCGTCCGCGGCTCGCCCTTCACACTATATACGGGCTCGTATTCACCCGTCGTGTCGGTCTTCTTATATGTTGTACTGTAGGCGACCTGCGGGACCGTCACATCCTTCAACAGGATGTCGCTGTCGGGATGATCCGCGAAGGTCTCTCCGGGAACAAACTTCTCTCGATCATCGACATACCGCCCGTCCACCCAGACATCGCTGGCGTAACCGAGATCGCCCTCCGTATAGTATTCATGACCGGGATCAAAATAACCGCTTCGAAAGTTCGTGCCATCCCCATCCTGATACATATAGGAATATACGGGGTAATTCGGATCCTTTCCGCCGGCGGAGAGTTTTACCCAGGCGCCGCTGCCTACCGTAGCATAGACATCCTTCCATGTAAGCGCCCCCTCCATGGGGATATCAAAGGGGACACTCATCTTACCGTAGCGCCACAGAATGTCATTGACACTGTCCAGCGTGATCTGCGTGCCGCCGGCGCCGAAGGAGAAATACGGCTGGATCTGATCCTCGGGTATCTCCTGGCCCTTAAGGCCACCGGCCCCACCATAAGTGCGGGTCTCCCCACGGTATGTAACATCGATCAGATAATGGGCGGAGCTATTTTGCGTGACCGTAACCGTGCTGTCCAGAGCCTCGGCGACAGATTCCAGCATCCCGGGGAATCCCAGGGAATCGAGCTTATACGGATAGATCGCGGAGGCAAACAGCGGCCGCTCTTCCGTACGTTCGTACGGACTGTATTTATAGAAACTCTGGTCCACATGACCTGATACGCCAAGCATCCAGAATTCTTTGTCCTGAACGAGCTTTCCTTTTGTCTTCGATCCGCTGTAAACCGCTATGCTCCTAAGTGCGGACTGCACGGCGTCCATGTTGTCAAAGAAACTACCCTTGGTCGCATAGGTATCGACCAGATAATCCGTGCTGTTTTGCAGCTTCCGCAGGGTCAGGGTGGTCCCGGTATCTGTATAGACCGGGTAATAGGCATCCGGATCGTCCGACACCTGCAGCGTGACCTCTCCGCCATCCGTGCCTCCGCCATAAAAGATATACCCTCCGTTCACGCGTCCGGTCTCCTCGTTCTCATAGTGGATATCCGCGAAGATCGTTGGTTTATCGCTCAGACCTGCATTCTGCAGGATATACGGACGGGGTATGTACTTTCTTTCTTTGTCCTCAAAACGGAAGCTCTTCGGGTTCGGGTTGTCCGTCTCCACGAAGAAATACGAATTGAATGGCGGAAGAATCGGTGTGATCTTATAGTTGTAGTTCCTGGCATCGAAGTCCCCTTCGGCGCCCTCCGCACTATCCGCCGCGAAAGCTGTCACCGGGATCAGTGCCATGACCATGGCCAGCCCCAGTAGGATTCCAATACTCCTCTTCATCTTTTCAGTCCCCAATGGATCGTCTTCGTTCCGCGCATGCGACCCAGGGTCTCCTAAATGATTATACCACAAAATCCAAATAAGGCCCATAAAAGGCCTTTATTTGGATTTTTGGATTGTTTGGTTTTATTCTGCGCCCGATGAATACTTATTTCACCTTCGTAGATTTTGCCTTGGACAATGACCCGATATAAGTATTGCCGGACTTCTTGCTGATCGGCCGTACCTTCACGTAGTACTTCTTGCCGCTCTTTAGGCTCTTGCTCTTGATGGTGTACTTCGTCGTGGCTTTGCCCTTGACCGTGACCGTTTTCGCGCCGGACATGTTGCTCCTAAGCGAGTACTGGATCTGGTAGCCGGTGCTCTTGGCGTCCTTGGCCCAGGTCACGGTCAGCTGCTTCTTCTTAGCAGACTTGACGGTCTTCAGGGAAACTGCACCCATGTAACGGTATGCGCTCTTCGACCATTCGCCGCGGGCCCAGCTGCCGTCCGCCTGCTTGACGTAGCCGGCGATCCGGAATTCGCAAAGGCTGGCCTTCTTCAGTCCCTTGATGACATACTTGTCCGTTCCTGCGCTCCAGGCATTCGTCCAAGCGGTCTTGCCTGCCAGACGGTACTGGATGCGGTAGTTGCCTACTGCCTCGTTCACCGGGAACCTGACCGTCATCTGCTTCTTCTTGATGTTGGCCGTGGTCTTGATCTTGCCGGTATTGACCGTCGGGATCGACTTGTCCACCGGCGCCTGATCCGCTGCCGCATCGGACGGCGTGATCGGGTCCTTATCGATCATCGGGATCACTTCGATCTTCGTCCCGCCGCAGACGCTGCAGGTGAAGGTCTTCACCCCGGTCTCGGCTTCCGTCGCTTCCTTCGTTACCACGCCTGCATCCCAGATATGGTCTGCGTTTTCAAAGTGGTCCTCATCGTGTGCGCAGACTCTCTGGT
This sequence comes from Bacillota bacterium, assembly GCA_017431395.1. Lineage (GTDB taxonomy): Bacteria > Bacillota > Clostridia > Peptostreptococcales > Anaerovoracaceae > Lentihominibacter. Next base: position 2,373 of record JAFRLD010000060.1, read on the forward strand.
GCTGGTTCTCATCCAGCGGCACCCAGTCGCCATAGGCGTGACCGAGCGCTGCGACCGGCAGGTCTGCTTCTGTGATCTGCGTCTTGCCTTCCGCATCGCTGAAGATGCCTCCGCAGGCGGAGCAGGTCCAGTATTCCTTAACACCGCCTTCCGTGCAGGTCGCTGCAACGCCGTCCACATGGGTCAGCTGATGGGCGAGCAGAGCTGCCTTGCG
>JAFRLD010000061.1 GCA_017431395.1 Bacillota bacterium
AACCTGTTTTCACTGAAGAGTTCACTGGATGCGATCGGAAGAGAAGCTGTCGTCACTTCCGATGAGGAAGTGATCGCAGCTGCAGACCAGGTGATCCTTCCCGGCGTAGGCGCGTTCGAGGATGCGGCAGCCAAGCTCAGGGGCACCGGCATGGCAGACCTGGTCAAGCGGGAAGCTGAGAAGGGCAAACCGATCATGGGCATTTGCCTCGGGATGCAGCTTTTGCTCGAAAAAAGCTACGAATACGGGGAGCATGAGGGCCTCGGTCTGATCCCGGGCAGCGTGCGCCCGATCGCGGACGTGATCCCGGAAGATTATAAGATCCCGCATATCGGCTGGAACGCCATCACATTCCCGGGGGAGAAGAGCCCTCTCTTCAAATACATCGACGAGGGAGCCTTCATGTATTTCGTGCACTCGTACTATGCGACGGACTGCGCGGAGAACACGATCGCGGTGACTGAGTATGGTGCTCCGCTGACCGCGGCAGTAGCCTCTGGCAATGTGTTCGGCTGCCAGTTCCATCCGGAAAAAAGCGGTGAGATCGGGCTCAATATCCTGCGGGCGTTCTGTGAAATGGAGGCGGTGAAATGATCCTGTTTCCGGCGATCGACCTATATGAAGGCAAAGCGGTCCGTCTCTTCAAGGGCCGCTATGATGATATGACCATTTACAGCGAAGATCCGGGTTCCATCGGGGAGGACTTCAAGGCATGCGGCGCCAGCCATATCCACATCGTGGATCTGGAGGGGGCCAAAGAAGGCACGACGCCGAATTTCGACACGGTCTGCGATATCAAAAATCGCAGCGGCTGCTTCTGTGAGATCGGAGGCGGCATCCGGAGCATGGATGTGGTAAGGAAGTATGTGGAGGCCGGGATCGACCGGGTCATCCTCGGGACCGCCGCGGTAACGGACCGGGATTTTCTGGAGGAGGCACTGGACGCTTATGGCGATAAGATCGCGGTCGGCGTCGATATCCGGGACGGCTGCGTTTCGATCAAAGGCTGGACCCAGGACTCGGGACTGGACGCATTTGATTTTTGCACGGACATGCAGCAGCTCGGTGTGAAGACCCTGATCGTTACCGATATCTCTAAGGACGGAGCCATGAAGGGGACCAACCGGATGCTCTACAAGGAGCTGACCTCAAGGTTCGACCTGCAGATCACGGCTTCAGGCGGTGTATCGAGTATGGAGGACGTGCAGGCCCTGGCGGAGATGGACCTCTACGGAGCCATCATCGGCAAAGCATATTATATCGGCGCGATCGACCTTAAGGAAGCGGTCCGGGCCGCTGAAACGAAGACAGCAGAATAAAGAATCATCAGGAGAACTATCATGATCACAAAAAGAATCATCCCATGCCTTGACGTGAAGGACGGAAGAGTCGTCAAAGGTGTGAACTTCAAAGATCTGAATGACGTTTCATCGCCGGTGGAGCTGGCGAAATACTATTCCGGGATCGGAGCGGACGAGCTCGTATTCTACGATATCACCGCATCCTACGAAGGGCGAAAGCTCTTCACGGACATCCTGTGTGAGACAGCGCGGCAGGTGTTCATCCCGCTTACCGTCGGCGGAGGCATCAATACGGTGGAGGACTTTGACCGCGTCCTGAAGTGCGGCGCGGACAAGGTCAGTGTGAATTCGGGAGCGATCCGAAATCCCGGACTGATCGATGAGGCAGCCAAACTCTACGGAGACCAATGCGTGGTCCTCTCAGCGGATATCGCCCTGATCGATGGGGTCTACCGGGTCTTCTCCAAAGGCGGCCGGGACAATACCGGGATGGAGGCGATCGCCTGGATCAAAGAGTGCGTCGATCGCGGCGCGGGGGAGATCGTCGTCAACTCAATAGACACCGACGGGGTGAAGCAGGGGTTTGACCTCCCGATGCTGCGCGCCGTATGCGATGCGGTGAAGGTTCCTGTGATCGCTTCCGGCGGCGCCGGCTGCATCCAGGACTTCCTGGACCTCTTCGATCAGGTCCCGGATATCGATGCGGGTCTGGCGGCATCCATCTTTCACTTCGGTGAGGTGAGCATCAAGGATCTGAAGGAAGCTATGGCGGAGCACGGGGTACCGGCAAGGATCGTTTAGGAGAGGAGAGCACAATGGTCAACATAGATGAACTGAAATTTGATGAAAAAGGTCTGATCCCTGCGATCGTAGTCGATGCGGTCACGAAACGGGTACTGACCCTGGCATATATGAACCGGGAGAGCCTGCAGATCTCCATGGAGAAGGAACTGACCTGCTTCTGGTCCAGATCCCGGCAGGAACTGTGGCTAAAGGGCGATACAAGCGGCAATTACCAGCACATAGTGTCGATCACGGCGGACTGTGACCGGGACGCGCTGGTCGTCATGGTCGAGCCGGACGGGCCGGCCTGCCACCTTGGCACGGAGTCCTGCTTCGAATATCCGGTCTATCAGAGCGAAGAGCGGCATGAGTTCTCTTACCGCGGCCTGATGGAGCTGATCGAGGGACGCAAGACCGATCCCAAGGAAGGCTCCTATACGACCTATCTGTTCGACAAGGGCCTGGATAAGATCCTGAAGAAAATCGGGGAGGAGTCTACAGAGGTCATCATCGCGGCCAAGGATAACGACCGGGCGGAGACGATCTATGAGATCGCAGACTTGGCTTATCACGTCATGGTCATGATGATCGAGCAGGGGATCTCCCTGGAGGATATCCACAGGGAGCTGGCGTCCCGCCACGTGATCGACCACAAGGTCAAGCAGGAGAAGATGACGAAGTAAAACAGGCGGATTGGAGGGACGGATGATCCTCAAAGATTATCATATGCACACGACTTACTGCGATGGAACGGCATCGGCGGAGGAAATGGTGCAGGAAGCGGTCCGCCGGGGCCTGACCGAGATCGGCTTCAGCGGGCACAGCCACACGGCGTTTGATGAGAGCTACTGCATGTCGGAGGAACAGACCGAACAGTACCGGCAGGAGCTTCTGGAGCTGAGGGAGAGATACGCGGACCGGATCTCCATTAAGATCGGCCTCGAGATGGACCGGTATTCCGATGCGGATCCGTCGCAGTTCGACTACTGCGTCGGGTCAGTACATTATATCCGGGTGCCGGAAAAGGGAACCGGGGGTGTCCCTGCGGGATGTCTTCCCTATGAAGGTTTCATCTACATACCCATCGACGAGACACCGGAGATCCTGCGGGCGGCGGCGGATGCCTATTTTGACGGAGATCTGATCGCTTTAGCCGCCCATTTTTTTGATACCGCCGCTGAGGTCTGCGCCAGCACCGGCTGCAGCATCATCGGACATTTCGATCTGGTCACCAAATTCAATGAGGGGGGCGGGCTCTTTGATGAGAGCGACCCGCGGTATATCGCTGCCTGGCAGCGGGCGGTGGACCAGCTTTTGCAGGAAGGCGTTCCCTTCGAGATCAACACAGGGGCCATCTCTAAAGGGTACCGGACGGAGCCCTATCCCGCGAAAAACATCCGCGACTATATCCGGCAGCAGGGCGGAAGGTTCATCCTCTCGAGCGACAGCCACCGTACGGACACATTGTGCTACGGATTTGAGGAGTATGAGGCGGAGGTGTGAGGCGCCGTGAAACTCACTGTCAACAGGGATTCGGTCACGCCGGTCTATATCCAGATCTCAGATCATATCCGCAGGGGCATCATCGACGGAAGCCTGGTGGATGGTTTTCTGCTGCCGTCAGAACGTAAGCTGGCAGAGGAGCTGGGCATCCACCGAAACACGGTGACAAGGGCATATATGGAGCTGAAGAGCGAGGGCCTGATCGAAGCGCGGCAGGGCCAGGGATACCGGGTGCATTACCACAGCCTGTTCGGGCAGATGGAGAGCCAGGGATTTAAGAAAAAACCGGTGCACTGGGAGGCTCTGATCGAAGACCGCTACGAAGACATACGGAGCTCATTCGATGAGCTCTACCATCTGTCCTATGAGGAAGACCTGATCCCTCTGGGCGGAGGGGTGGCAGCCAGAGAGCCCTATCCGCCGGAAGAGATCGCCGAATACTTCGAGAAGATCCTGAAGGGGAAGACCTATTTCCATTCTCCCTATCAGGGGGATCCGGAGCTCAGAAGAGAGATCGTCAAACTGCTGGAGCTGCGGGGGATCCGGGTGCGCGAGAGCAATATCCAGATGTTTTCCGAAGCGAATCAGACCATGGATTTTCTGAACAGCTTGCTGCTTTCTCCCGGGGATACCGTCATCACTCCAGAGCTTCTGTCCGCCGACGTGTATCGTTCCATACAGCTTTTGGGCGGGAAGCTCGTGCCCGTGCCGATGGATGAAGAAGGCATGATCTGCGAGCGTTTGGAGGCTCTGATCGAGGAGCATCATCCGAAGTATATCTATGTAGACTCCAGCTTCAACAATCCCACAGGAGCCCTCCTCAGTATAGAGCGGAGACAGAAGCTGCTGGAGCTTTCCTACAGGTACCGTATTCCTATCCTTGAAGAAGATGAGAGTTCGGACCTCTTCTATGAGGAACTGACCCTGCCATCCATCCGCTCCATGGATACAGGGAATAACGTGATCTATCTGTTTTCTTTTTCGCTCACATTCCGGCCGGGACTGGGGGTCTCTTTCGTCACGGCGGACAGGAGCATCACCGAACGTCTGCACAACATGGTCTCTGTAAGGCTCGCGGCGCTGGACTGGGCCCCGCAGATGATCATGCTCGAATATCTCAGGAACGGTCAGTATCTGCAAAGGCTGGAGGATTACCGCACGGTCTGCCAGCAGAAGCGGGACCGTATGGACCAGCATTTGCAAAAGCTGGCCCGCCGCTTCGGGATAAGCTATACACGGCCAAGGGGCGGAGTCTATTTCTGGGTCAGACTTCCGGAAGGAATGGATGCGGCGAAGCTTCTGCAGAAGGCGCAGACGCTCGGCGTCACATTTATCCCGGGAGATCTTTTTGATCCTGCCCATGCGAGAGGCAAAGATCACATACGTCTCAATTTCTCTTATCCGAGCATCGCGCAGATCGATAGGGGAATGGAGCTTCTGGGCAAAGCAATGAAGGAAATATAGGATCACATAACTGGCACATAAAAAAACACGATGACTGGCACTTTAGGTCCGGTCTGTGTTATAGTATATTGACATCAGAAACAAGAAATCGATTCAAACGGAAATGAAAGGAGATATCGTTATGGCTGTTAATCTGAAAGGAAGAAGTTTTCTCACACTGATGGATTTCACACCGGAGGAGATCCGTTACATGCTGGACCTGGCCCACGACCTTAAGGCTAAGAAGAGAGCCGGCATCAAGGGCGATCTGCTGGCGGGCAAGAACGTAGTCCTGCTGTTTGAGAAGACATCCACCAGAACCAGATGCGCGTTCGAAGTCGGCGCGATGGATGAGGGTGCCGGCGTCACATTCCTGGACAGCAAGTCCTCCCAGATGGGCAAGAAGGAGTCCCTGGAGGATACCGCTAAAGTTCTGGGCAGATTCTATGACGGCATCGAGTACAGAGGATATGACCAGAGGGTCGTTGAGGACCTGGCTAAGTACGCGGGCGTTCCGGTCTGGAACGGACTGACGGACGTTGACCATCCGACACAGATCCTGGCGGACCTGCTGACCATCGAAGAGCACGTAGCGAAGCCGCTGCGTCAGGTCAAGGTCGTCTTCGTCGGCGATATCAGAAACAATATGGCTTACGCATGGATGTATGGCTGCGCTAAGATGGGCATGAGCTTCGTGGCTTACGGCCCGGCAGAGCTGGCAGACCAGGTCGATGCAGACGTCGTCGCCAGAGCCAGAGCCGTCGCTGAGGAGACCGGCGCCAGCATCGAGATCAGCTCCGACATCGAGAGCATCCGCGGCGCGGACGTTCTGTACACAGACATCTGGGCTTCCATGGGCGAAGAGGATCAGATCCCGGAGAGAGTCCGCATGCTGACCCCGTTCAGAGTCACCAAGGAAATGCTGGACGCCACCGGCAATGATGATGTCATCTTCCTGCACTGCCTGCCGTCCTTCCACGACTTCGAGACCACCATGGCCCAGAGCCAGAAGGAACTGGGTTACGACATCCGCGAGGTCACCGACGAAGTATTCAAGAGCAGACATTCCAAAGTGTTTGATGAAGCAGAGAACAGAATGCATACGATCAAGGCGGTCATGGTAGCAACGATCGCATAAGATAGGAGGTTCGATATGAAACCGGGAATCAATAATTTCTCTGAGATCGGTAAACTGAACAAAGTCCTGCTCCACAGGCTCGGCAGTGAGGTCGAGGGCCTGGTACCGGACAACTTCGAGCGTCTGCTGTTCGATGATATCCCGTATCTTAAGGTCGCTCAGCACGAGCATGACCGGTTCGCGGACGTTCTGAGAGAGAACGGCGTAGAGGTCATCTACTATGTGGACGAGACCGTGAAGGCACTGTCTGACCGCGGTGTGCGGCAGCAGTTCGTCAGGGAATTCATCGGCGAGAGCAACATCTACTCCGAAGCTGTGAAGGAAGCGCTGGAGGAGTATCTGATGAACATGACCGTCCGTGAGATGGTCGAGAAGTGTATCGCCGGCGTCAAGAAGAACGAGATCGATGTCAAGACAAACTCTCTGGCAGAGTACATCGCTTCCGGATATCCATACTACATGGATCCGATGCCGAACCTTTATTTCACAAGGGACCCGGGTGCATGTGTCGGCGGAGGCCTGAACATCCATCACATGAACACCACCGCGAGACGCAGAGAGCCGCTGCTCCTGAAGTACATGTTCATGTATAACAAGAACTTCGCGCCGGACGGGACTTTCCAGTGGTATGACTATTACGACGAGGAGTCCATCGAAGGCGGAGACGTCCTGGTCCTCTCGGATGAGATCGTTGCCATCGGTCTTTCCCAGAGAACGACGGTGGCCGGCATCGAGCACTTCGCACGGAACGTGCTGAGCACGGACTCCGGATTCAAGAAGATCCTGGTATTCGACATTCCGAAATCGAGGGCGTTCATGCATCTGGATACGGTATTCACCATGGTCGATTATGATAAGTTCACCATCCATCCGGAGATCGAAGGACCGCTGCAGCTGTTCGAGATCACTCTGGACAAGGACGGCGAGGCACACTTCGCCAGCATGACGGACAGCCTGGAGAACATCCTGAAGGCAGAGCTGGGACTTCCAGCGGTAGACCTGATCCGCTGCGGAGGCAATGACCTGCAGGCAGCCCAGAGAGAGCAGTGGAACGATGGATCCAACACCCTGTGCATCGCGCCGGGAACCGTTGTCACCTATGAGAGAAACTATGTGACCAACGACATCCTGGACCACAAGGGCATCAAGGTCCTGGCCATTCCGAGTTCTGAGCTCTCCAGAGGAAGAGGCGGCCCAAGATGCATGAGCTGCCCGGTGAACAGAGAGGCACTCTAAAATCATTGCAAGCACACATCGTGACGGCTGTGATAGGTGCGCGGCCGTCACTTTTTTCGGAGGAGGATAATCATGACGGAAAAAATTGTAATCGCGCTGGGCGGCAATGCGCTGCAGTCCGGTAAGGGCGAAGCCACCGCAGAGGCTCAGCTGAATGTTGTAAAAAAGACATGTGAACACGTAGCGCAGATCAGCAGCCAGGGTTATGAGATCGCCGTTGTACACGGCAACGGACCGCAGGTCGGCCGGATCGTCATGGCCAGTGAAGCGGCTAAGGATGTGACCCCGGCCATGCCGTTTGACGTCTGCGGCGCTATGTCCCAGGGTTATATCGGATACCACATCCAGCAGTGCCTGAAGTACGCGCTGAACAGGGACAACCGCAACATCCCTGTCGTTACCGTAGCGACCCAGATGATCGTCGATGAGAATGATCCCGGCTTCCAGAACCCGACCAAGCCGATCGGACCGTTCTACACAGAGGAAGAAGCCAGGGAACTGGAGGCTTCTCAGGGATGGACCATGAAGGAAGACGCAGGGCGCGGATGGAGACGCGTCGTGGCATCCCCGATCCCGAAGAGGATCGTTGAGATCGACGCGGTCCGTCAGCTGTGGGACCGCAGCATCGTCATCACCTGCGGCGGCGGCGGAATCCCGGTCGTTGAGCGCATGGACGGACACCTGGAAGGTGTGGCGGCCGTCATCGACAAGGACTTCGCGGCAGAGCTCCTCGCTGAGGATGTGGAAGCCGACATCCTGATGATCCTGACCGAGGTCGAGAAAGTCGCGATCAATTTCAACAAGCCGGATCAGGAGGATCTGGACCACCTGACACTGGAGCAGGCTGCAAGATATATCGAAGAAGGGCAGTTCCCGGCTGGGAGCATGCTCCCGAAGGTGGAGGCAGCCATGAAGTTCGTTCGCCGTTATCCGAGCAAAAAGGCGATCATCACCTCGCTGGATAAGGCGGTTGAGGCGCTGGCCGGAGACACCGGAACAGTCATCACATTCAACTAGTACGATCAGACATCGGAGCCGCCGCAGGCGAAGCCATGCAGCGGCTTTTTGTTATGCAGGAAAGCATTGAAACGATGGACCAGCCTTTGCAAAAAGATGATTTCGCTTGCCTTTGACGGGTAGAAGTGATATTATTAATAGCACGTTTGGAGGATAGGTCCTGCGGCTGCGGGATCTGAGGAGTGTATGGAAATAGAACTGAAGTACAGGATCCCCGACGAGGAAACCGCCGAGAGGATCTGGGAAGACAGCCTGTTTTCCGAAATCGAAGAAGATGATTCAAGAGAAGAGATCCAGATGATGGCGATCTACTACGACACGGATGAGCTTGACCTCGCCAGAAACAAGATCGCTTACAGGGTCCGCCGGGAGGGAGAGCGCCTGATCGCGACACTCAAATGGAGTGGCAAGAGCGAGGATGGGCTTCATACCCGGGAAGAACTGTGCGTGCCGGTGCCGGAACGGGAACCCGACATCAGCCCGTTTCTTGAGAGTGATATCGGAGAGGAACTGGAGCAGATCCTGGAGGATAAGGAGATGACAGAGCTCCTGCGGACCGATATCCGGCGAAGATCTTTCCGGATCGATACCGGAACAGGACTCTTTGAGATCTCCGTGGACACCGGGAGTGTCCTGGCAGGCGGAGGGGAAGCACCTGTTCAGGAGGTCGAGGTCGAACTCTTTTCCGGAGAGACGGAGGAGCTGCTGGAGATCGGGAAACACCTTCAGGAGGTCTACGGACTTGAGACAGAAGACACCAGCAAATATGTGAAGGGGATCGAACTGATCTGCGGTAAATAAAGAGTCTTACAGGACCTTGTGGACAAACGGGGTCCTGTTTTGATGAAGCGGTAAATTTCGCTGTTTTCAGTCTTTACAGATGCATTAAAGAACGCTATAATAATATGTACTATGCGTTCATAACAGGAGGAAAAATACATGAAAACGACATTGCTGTCAAAAGAAAACACAGAAGCAAAATTCAAGATGGAGTTTACACCTGAAGAATTCGAAGAAGCCGTAGTCAAAGTCTACAAGAAAGAAAAAGGCAATTTCCAGATCGATGGCTTCAGAAAAGGCAAGGCTCCAAGAAGTATCATAGAAAAACGCTATGGCGAAGGGATCTTCTACGAAGATGCGATCAACGACCTGTTCTCACTGAACTATCCGCTGGCTCTCGACGAGCTGGATCTGGATGTCATCGACTATCCGAGAACCGAGTTCGGTCAGATCCAGAAGGGTGAGAACTTCGACGTGACTGTTACCGTCGCTGTCTATCCGGAACTGGAGATCAAGGACTACAAGGGCGTTGAGATCGAGGCCGTCAGTGCTGAGGTCACAGACGAAGACATCGAGAAAGAGATCGCTGACATGGCCAAGAGAAACTCCCGTATGGTAGAGGTGGATCGTCCGGCACAGGATGGCGACATGGTCCTGATCGATTATGAGGGATGGGTCGGCGATGAGCAGTTCGAGGGCGGCACGGCAGAGAGACAGCCGCTGAAGCTCGGTTCCGGTACATTTATCCCGGGATTCGAAGAACAGCTGATCGGTGCGGTCAAGGATGAGCAGCGCGATGTCAAGGTCACATTCCCTGAGGACTATCACGCAGAAGATCTGGCAGGTAAGGAAGCCGTGTTCAAGTGCAAGGTGCATGAGATCAAGGAGCAGGAACTGCCTGAGATCAATGATGAGTTCGTGAAGGACGTCAGTGAGTTCGATACGCTGGATGAGCTGAGAGCGGATACGAGAGAGAAGCTGGAGAAGTCGAAGGCTGAGCAGGCGGAGAACTCCATGAAGAACAGCGTGATCGAAGCGGTCTTCAACGCGAACGATTTCGATGTTCCGGATCCTCTGGTCGAGCAGGAGATCGACAGCCAGATGGGTCAGTTCGATCAGCAGCTGAGAGCACAGGGCATGGATCTGGAAACTTACATGAAGTATCTGGACAAGAACCCGTCCGAATTCAGAGATGAGATCAGAGACGAGGCCCGCAAGAAGGTCAAGACACAGATGATCGTTACTGCAGTCGCAGAGCAGGAAGGCTTCGAAGCCAGCGAGGAGGAGATCTCCGAAGAGCTCGAGAAGATGGCACAGCAGTACGGCATGGAAAAAGACAAGCTGCTGTCCGTCATCGGACCGCAGAACGTCAGCATGATCGGCGGGGACATCAAAGTCCGCAAGGCGGTCGACTTCATGTATGAGAACGCAGTGAAGAAATAAGACCTTTATGATCAGAAGATATCGGGAAAGCAGACAGGAGGCACATCAATGGCGCTGATCCCATATGTCGTCGAACAGACCGGCGGCGGAGAACGAACATATGACATCTATTCGAGACTTCTAAAAGACAGGATCATATTCATCGGTGAGGAGATCGATGACCACCTGGCAAGTCTGGTAGTGGCACAGCTGCTCTTCCTGGAAGCGGAAGACCCAGAGAAAGATATCAATATTTACATTAACAGCCCCGGCGGATCCGTATCCGCCGGACTGGCTATTTATGATACCATGCAGTACATCAAACCGCAGGTCTCGACGATCTGTGTAGGACTGGCCGCGAGCATGGGAGCATTTCTGCTCGCTGCGGGTGAAAAGGGAAAACGCTATGCGCTGCCGAACGCGGAGGTCATGATCCATCAGCCGCTCGGCGGGGCCAGCGGCCAGGCAGAGGATGTGAAGATCCGCGCGGAATGGTTGATCCGGACAAGGGAGAAGCTCGACCGGATCCTGAGTGAACGGGTGGGCCAGCCTTTGGAAACGATTCGTCAGGATACGGACCGCGATCATTTCATGTCCGCGGAAGAAGCGATGCAGTACGGGATCGTGGATCACGTGATCAAGGAGAGATAAGGGGACTGCAGGAAAGAAACAGATGGTTAAGAAATACGATGACAACAATGAGCTTTGCTGCTCATTCTGCGGGAAGCCACAGAGCCATGTGAGAAGACTCATCAGCGGTCCGGATGTTTATATTTGCGACGAATGTGTCGAGCTCTGCCTGGAGCTCCTGGAAGAAAAAGAACAGGAGTCTCAGGAGACCGAGGTCGTTGAAGCGGAGAAGGCCTATCTGCCGAAGCCGCGGGAGATCGCGGATATACTCTCGGAGTACGTGATCGGGCAGGAAGCGGCCAAGAAGGCCCTGGCAGTGGCGGTCTACAATCACTACAAGCGGATCCAGCTTGGTATGGCCGGAGATGATGTGGAGATCCAAAAAAGCAATATCATTATGATCGGACCGACCGGATCCGGCAAAACACTTTTGGCACAGACCCTGGCCAGGATCCTGGACGTGCCGTTCGCCATCGCGGATGCGACGACATTGACGGAGGCCGGTTATGTCGGAGAGGATGTGGAGAATATCCTGCTGAAACTGATCCAGGCGGCGGACTGGGATATCGAGAGGGCGCAGCGCGGCATCATCTATATCGACGAGCTCGATAAGATCGCCCGGAAATCTGAGAACCCCTCCATCACTAGGGACGTCAGCGGTGAAGGCGTGCAGCAGGCACTCCTCAAGATCATTGAAGGGACCGTGGCGAATGTTCCTCCGCAGGGCGGAAGGAAACACCCGCATCAGGAATTCATCCCGTTCGATACGAGCAATGTGCTGTTTATCTGCGGCGGCGCGTTCGGCGGGATCGATAAGGTGATCCAGAAGAGGATCGGTGAGAAGGTCATCGGCTTCAATTCGAATGTCGACAGCAACAAAGTCGAGAAAGAGGAACTGCTGAAACACGTGCAGCCTGAGGACCTGCTCAAATACGGCCTGATCCCGGAGATCATCGGAAGGCTGCCGGTCCTGGTCGCTCTGGAAGAGCTGTCAAAAGACGCGCTTATGAAGATCCTGACAGAGCCGAAGAACGCATTGGTGAAGCAGTATCGCAAACTCCTGGCGATGGATCATGTCGAACTGGAGCTGACCGAAGACGCGATCTCCGCGATCGCGGAGCAGGCATTGGCAAGAAAGACCGGAGCCCGGGGGCTGCGGGGCATCATGGAAAAAATCATGACGAACATCATGTTCGAGCTTCCATCCAGAACGGACGTGATCGGATGCAGGATCACGAGACAGACGGTGGAGCAGGAGCAGGAGCCGATGCTGATCCTGCGGGAGCAGGAACTTTCCGGCCCGGCTTCGGAAACGGACGCCGGAAGTAATGACAGTACAGCCCTGTCCCCAAAGGCTGAAACAGCATAATAGATGGAGATTTTATCGTGGATGATAAAGACAGAATAATATTTGAAAAAGAAACGATCGATCTGCCGATGATCCCTCTCAGAGGCCTGTCCGTATTTCCGAACATGGTGCTCCATTTTGACATCGGCAGAGAGAAGTCGATCAATGCCCTTGAGAAGGCAATGGTCAACAATCAGTATATATTCCTCAGCTCACAGATGGATGAGAATACCGACCTTCCGACCGCGGAGGATTTTTATCATCTCGGGACCATCGGGAGGATCAAGCAGATGCTCCGGCTTCCGGGAGACTCTATTCGTGTGCTCGTGGAGGGGATCTGCCGTGCGACGATCGAAGAGGTCCTTTTCGAGGTGCCGTATTTTCAGTGCAAGGTCCGTCCGCTGACCCCGGAGGAGTCCGACTGCAGCGATTCCGCTACAGAGGCCCTCATGCGCACGGTGCTGACGAGCTTCGATGAATACATCAACCTGAACCAGAACCTGGCTCCGGAAGTGTTCGCTTCGGTCGTCACGATCGAAGAAGCCGGCCGCATGGCGGATATGATCGCCTCTCATATGGAGATCCGCCTTGAGGACAAGCAGCTCCTGCTGGAAACACTGGATCCGAACGAGCGTCTCGAGAAACTGAACGGGATCCTGCTCAAGGAGATCGAGATCCTCAAGATCGAACAGGACATCTCCTCGAAGGTCAAATCCCAGATCAACCAGAACCAGAGGGAATACTACCTCCGTGAACAGATGAGAGCGATCCAGGAGGAACTGGGTGGAGCCGAAGACGTCGAGGACGAGGTCGCCGGATTCATCGAGAAACTCGAGGAGCTCGATCTGGAAGAGAAGACCAGGGACAAGGTCATGAAGGAGATCCACCGGTTCTCGAAGATGCAGGCTTCCTCCGCAGAGGCGACGGTCAGCCGCAATTATATCGAAACGATCCTGGAATTACCGTGGAATACATACAGCGAAGATAATATCGACCTGGTCGAAGCGGAGAAGATCCTGAACGAAGACCACTATGGACTGGAGAAGGTCAAGGAACGCGTTCTGGAATATCTGGCGGTCATGCAGCTCTCCGAAGGACTGAAGGGACCGATCCTGTGTCTCGTCGGACCACCGGGAACAGGCAAGACTTCCATTGCCAAGAGCGTGGCCAGATCCATCGGCAGAGAGTTCGTGCGGATGTCGCTCGGAGGCGTCCGGGACGAGGCAGAGATCCGCGGGCACCGGCGTACTTATATCGGAGCGATCCCCGGGCGTATCATCAACGCCATCAAGGACAGCGGTACGGCCAATCCGGTCTTCCTCTTTGACGAGGTGGACAAGATCGGGGCAGACTATAAGGGGGATCCGGCATCGGCGCTTCTGGAAGTGCTCGATCCGGAGCAGAACAAAGATTTCACGGACCACTATCTGGAGGTGCCGTTCGATCTTTCGAAGGTCATGTTCATCACTACGGCGAACACGACCGAGACGATCCCGCGTCCGCTTCTTGACCGTATGGAGGTCATCCAGGTCACAGGATATACGGAGGACGACAAGCTGCATATCGCACAGCAATACCTCGTTCCGAAGCAGATCCGTGAGAACGGGCTGAAAAAATCAAATATCTCTTTCACAAAGGCTGGTCTGCAGACGATCATCAATTACTATACCAGAGAATCCGGCGTGCGGAATCTGGAACGGGAAGTCGGGACGATCTGCAGGAAGGTCGCGAAGCAGTATGTCACAGGGGATCTGAAGAAGGTCAGCGTGACCGCTAAGCGGGTCGAAGAATATCTTGGGAAGAAGAAATTCAGATTCGATATCATCCGCGGCAAGAAAGAGATCGGAGTGACCACCGGGCTCGCCTGGACGATCGTTGGCGGAGAGACGCTGTTCATCGAGACCGTTGCGGTCCCCGGAAGCGGCAAACTCTCCCTGACAGGCCAGATGGGCGATGTCATGCAGGAATCCGCCAGAACGGGACTCAGCTATATCCGCTCGATCGCGAAGGAACTGCAGATCGAGGAGGATTTCTATAAGAAATACGATATCCATATCCACATTCCGGAAGGGGCGATCCCGAAGGATGGGCCATCGGCAGGCGTGACCATGTGCACGGCGCTGGTATCGACACTGACGGGTATCCCGGCGCGAAAGGATATCGCGATGACCGGAGAACTGACGCTGCGCGGCAACGTGCTCCCGGTCGGAGGGATCCGTGAGAAGGTGATGGCTGCACACCGGGCGGGCATCCGCAAGGTATTGCTTCCGGCAGAGAACGAGGTCGATCTGCAGGAGATCCCGGCCGTCGTTCGCGAAGAGATGGAATTCGTCCTGCTGAACAAGGCAAAGGACGCGATGAAACAGGTGCTGGTCAAATGAAGATCCGTCATTCAGAGCTAGAACAGGTCGCTGTAAGACCGAATCAGTATCCCCCGGAGGATCTGAAGGAGATCGCATTCGCGGGAAGATCCAATGTGGGCAAATCATCCCTGCTGAATCTTCTGACCGGACGAAAAAAGCTGGCCCGCGTCAGCGGCAGCCCCGGCAAAACGAGGACGATCAACTTCTACCGGGTCAACGGAGAGTTTCGGATCGTGGATCTGCCCGGGTATGGGTATGCCAAAGTTTCGAAGTCGATCTCCGAGAGCTGGGGACCAATGATGGAGCAATACCTGGAGAGCCGGGAAAACCTCATCACGGTCATCCAGCTGGTGGATATACGCCATGCTCCGTCCGCCCAGGACAAGACCATGCATGAATACCTGAAGTCCTATGGGCTGGATGGGATCGTTGTCGCTACGAAAGCGGATAAGATCTCACGCAATCAGCTCCAGAAACATATCCGGATGATCCGCCAGGAACTGCAGCTTTCGGCGGATGACCTGGTGCTTCCGGTATCCGCTCTGAAACGGACCGGTGCGGAGGATCTCCTGGATGTCATGGAGCAGCTGTTGGAGGATTAAATGCAGTTTTTCGGATTCAGAGTACTGATCAAGAGGATCAAGGCGATCAGGTTCATGATGGCAGATAAATCCGTTCCCTGGTGGAAGAAGGGTATTATTATTGCCGGGATCGTTTATCTGTTCCTTCCGTTTGATATCATACCGCCGTTCATATTCCCGTTCGGCATCATTGACGATATCATCGTTTGGGCATTGATCCTCTGGTATCTGTCCAGCGAGCTGGATAAATACTGGATCGGAGAGACTCCGAAGGACTACTCGAGAAAATATCGTGGAAAAAACGTCGTTGATGATGTAGAATATGACGTGAGTGACGATGACGACGAAAAAAAGGCGGATTGATATGCACGAGAATACGATTGGAACGATAATGATCACGCAGGAGGAGATCCTGCAGAAGGCAAAAGAGATCGGACTTCGGATCACACAGGAGTTCGAAGGGGAAGAGATCGTTATGGTCGGCATCCTTCGGGGCGCTGTCCTGTGGATGGCGGATTTGATGAAGAACATCGGACTGGATATGACCATCGATTTCATGGCGGTCAGCAGTTATGGGGGCGCCAAAAAAAGCTCGGGTGTTGTTAAGATCAATAAGGACCTGGATACAGATATCGAAGGCAAGTCCGTGATCATCGTAGAGGATATCGTAGACAGCGGCGTCACACTGAATTATCTGCGGGGCTATTTCGTCAGCCGTGGAGCCAAAGTCGTGAAGATCTGTTCGCTTCTGGATAAGCCGGATGGCCGCAGGATCGACATCGATGTTGATTACATAGGATTTACCGTGGACGACAGATTTATCGTCGGTTACGGTCTTGACTATGATCAAAGATATAGAAACCTCCCATACATCACATATCTGGAGGATTAAGTATTAGCGAAGGAATTAAGGAGAGAAACAATGGGTTACAAAGTGAAAATCGGACTGTCTAACAAGCATGTGCATCTGAATGAGAGGGATCGGGATATCTTATTCGGTAAGGATTATGAGCTGACACCAGTCAAACCGCTGGTCCAGCCGGGACAGTTTGCGGCAGATGAGAAGGTCGACATCGTAGGACCTAAGACCACACTGAAAGGAGTCCGTGTACTTGGACCGCTCCGTCCGGAGACACAGATCGAACTGGCTATGACAGATGCGAGAACACTCGGCATCAAAGCACCGGTCAGAGAATCCGGCCATCTGGAAGGAACACCGGGCTGCAAGCTGATCGGACCATGTGGTGAAGTCGAACTGGATCACGGCGTGATGATCGCACAGAGACATGTGCATCTGAATCCGGAACAGGCTATTGAAGCAGGCGTGCAGGATCACGATGTCGTATGCCTCAAGATCGACGGTGAGAGAGGCCTGATCTTTGATAATGTCGTTGTCAGAGCCGGTGATAAGCATGAGAGAGAAGTGCATCTGGATACCGACGAAGGCAATGCAGCAGGTTGCGGACCGGACGCTGTCGCCGAGATCATCAAATAAATCGTTCGTTTTACTTGTCATACACCGCTCTGTTGTGAGATAATAGAGTGGTGTATTTTATATTGGAGCAACTATTGCCTGATTTGTTGAGACAGGGAGGTAGCAACGTGATTGCCACTGGAAACTGGGGAACATGTGAATGGACGATCTCCGAAGAGGGAGAACTCATCATCAGCGGCGGTGCTGCAGAAAGCGTATCCGCAGATGGTAAATACCCATGGGATGACTACAGGGCAGAGATCCGCAGGATCGCTTTCGACGGACCGGTCACCGGCGTGGTCAGTCTGGTCGGCGCATTTATGAACTGTACATCTCTGGAGGAGGTGGACCTGAATGGACTTGACACGTCGAACACGGTTGACCTGAGCTGGCTGCTCTGCGGATGCAGCCGTCTGGAACGGGTAGATCTGTCGATGCTTGATACGAAAAAAGTCGTAGATATGAGCTGCATGTTTCTTTCCTGCAGGAATCTGCGGGAGGTCATTTTTGGCAGGATCGACACTTCGTCTGTGATGGATATGTCAAAAATGTTCATGTACTGCAGCAGTTTGCATTCGCTGGATGTTTCCTGCCTGGACAACCGCTCCCTGCAGATGTCAGACGATATGTTCTTTGGCTGCGAGGGGCTGCGCGCCCTTGTTCCGGGCAAAGAGTTTTCCCTGGGCGGCGGCGGCCGGACGGTCATCGCGATGCCTGAGAGCACAGGCTCAGAAGAAGCCGGTGAGGGGGAAGACCGTGAGATGGTTTCCGACTGGCGGACCTCAACAGATGGCGTTCTTTATATTTCCGGCAGTGAATTCACCGTGCGTTACGATGGTAATGGAGCCGGACCCATCCCATCGGAAGAGGGCGAAGAACAGGAACTGGTCATCACATGCGAAGCGGGAACGCAGCTTCGCGCGAAGCGGGATCAGTTCGAAGTCCCTGCAGACCGGGTCTTCAAGGAATGGAACACCAACCGGGATGGCAGCGGCAGAACGCTCCTTCCGGGGCAGCTCTTCAATGTGCATTCTGATATGACGCTGTACGCGGTCTGGGCCGGACGGCCGGTCTTCCTGGAGGTTTACGAGGTCCCGGAGATCGTCTATGGAACTCTGCTTGAGTTAAAAGAGCCACAGATCGATCCGAACCATGGAGAGATCACATCTCTTAAGGCGCAGATCAGCGATGTCTCAGACAGCGGCTGGTCCGATTTCGAAAACGACGAGATCCTTCCGGCCTCCCGCAGCGGAGCACGGATCAGATATGTGGCGGAGAATTTTGTCGGACAGACGGTTTCCGAAGAGAAGACGATCCATATTGACAAAGCAGAGTACGACATGAGCGAAGTGCACTGGGTGCTCCCTGAGGCTCTGACGTTCGATGGACAGGAGAAGGAAGTCCATCTGGAGGGACTTCCCGAAGGGATCACTGTAGAATACGCAGGCAATGTCGCCAAGGATGTCGGACAGTACACAGCTTCTGCGATCTATCGGTATGATGAGGCGAATTTCCTGCCGCCGCAGCCGGCTGAGAAGCTGGAGTGGAGCATCACGAAGGGCAGATATGAGATGTCCGATCTGAACTGGTCGTACATGGAGGCTTTCACATACGATGGGGAGCCAAAAAGCGTTCGGGTAGAGGGGCTTCCGGATGGAACCGTCCCCTATTATTCAGGAGCGGATGCGGTAGATGCCGGAACCTATATCGCTACCGTCGGTCTGGATTATGATATCGACAATTACAGCCGGCCGGATCCGGTCAAGCCATGTACCTGGAGGATCCTCAAGACCTCGCATGATATGAGCGGCGTGCACTGGGAAGGGCCGGAGGCATTCACCTATGACGGGTCGCCAAAAAAAGTCGAACTCAGCGGACTTCCGGAAGGAGTACACGCGGAGTATACCGGAAACATCGCTGTGGATGCGGGAGCATATATAGCCAGAGCAGCTTTCGTGCTGGATGATCCGGTCAACTATGAGATCCCGGATCCGGTAGAATTCAGCTGGGAGATCCGCAAGGCAGACCATGATATGAGTGAGACGGTCTGGACGGAGGATCAGCTCGTATATAACGGTGAGGAGCAGAACATCCATCTGACCGGGGTACCGGAGGGAGTCAGCGTTCTCTATGAAGGAGATACCGGCCTGCTCGCCGGAGAGTATACCGTGCGGGCGGAGTTCTGCGTTGAGGACCTGAACAACTACAACCAGATGGACCCCATCACCAGGACCTGGCAGATCCGCAAGGCGGATATCGATATGTCACGAGCCCGCTGGAACTACAGCAGCCCCTATATTTACAACGGAACAGAGAAGTCCGTAGAGCTCAAGGGACTTCCGGAGCAGATCGAAACGGTCACCTATACCGGTGAACGCGCAACGAATGCGGGAAGTTACGTAGCTCATGCGGAGTTTACCTATGATACAGAGAATTATAATCCGCCGGTCATCGAGGACTGCCGGTGGGCGATCCTTAAAGCGAATCTGAAGCTGCGGGATCTACACTGGGATTATGAAGGCCCGTTCACTTATGACGGGAAGGAGCATGCCGTCAGGATCACAGACCTGCCGGCGAACGCGTCCGTACAGTACGAAGGAGGAAGTGCGGACAAGGCAGGGACACATGTGGCACGCGCTGTGATCACCCCTGTGGATCCGGACAACTACAACACGCCTCAGCCTTTGGAATTCCCATGGGAGATCCGCAAGGCAGTATTCGATATTTCAGACAGCTTCTGGAACGAAGCAGAAAAACGCGTATTTGATGGAAGCACCAAGGCGGTTGCGCTCTGCAATCTGCCGGAGGGTGTGGAGGTCTCCTACGTGGGGAATGAAGCGACGGACGCCGGAGAATACCATGCGAAGGCGGTATTTACCGTGAAGGATACGGACAACTTCCTCCCGCCGCAGCCCAGAGAGATCACCTGGAGCGTTACACCTTCCCCCATCGATCTGAGCGGAGTCGTCTGGGATTACACCGGAGCATTCACGTATGACGGGAGTGAGAAGGAGGTCGTCCTCCGGGGACTTCCGGAGGGAGTCACTGCCCGGTATTCCGGGAATGTAGCCAGTGAAGCAGGAGAATATGCAGCAGAGGCGATCCTCATGCCACCGGAGGGCAGCAGTTTCAGAGAGACGAAAATCCTTGGCAAAGTCTGGAGGATCAATCGTGCGGATATCGACGTCAGCGAAGCTAAGTGGGTCTGCCCGGAGGAGTTCGTCTATGACGGCATGCTGAAGGAGATCTCCCTCACAGGCCTTCCGGACAACGTCCGTGTGGAGTATACAGGCCATCAGGCAGTGGATGCCGGGACCTATGATGCTCAGGCGGTCCTGATCCCATATGATCAGGACAACTATAATGTGCCGCATGTAGCAGGGTATCGCTGGAATATCGCCAAGGCGGACATCGATATCAGCGGAGCGACCTGGTCCGGATACGATACGTTCGTTTATGACGGGACCGTGCACCGGGTGATCCTGAAGAATCTCCCGGAATCGGTCGAAGCAGTATATGAAGGAAATGCAGCGACAGATGCGGGCAACTATATAGCCACGGCAGAATTCCTGCCAAAGGATCCTGACAACTTCAACCCGCCGCACAGCCAGCAATATGAGTGGTCCATCGCCAAAGCACAGCTTCGCGCGGATGGAGTCTACTGGACGAACGCCGGAGACGATCTGGTCTATAACGGTCAGGAGCACAGCATCCGGCCTGCCGGCCTGCCGCAGGGAGTGAAGGCAGTCTGCAAGGGCAATACGGCGGTCAACGCCGGGCAGTATATCGCGAGTGCCGTTCTGGAACCGGATGACTACATCAATTACCTGCCATGTGTGATCGACCCTTATCGCTGGGAGATCGAGAAGGCGGAGATCGATATCTCCGAGGTGATGTGGGCGTCCTCAGGGGACCTCGTATATGACGGGACATTGAAGGTCGTAGGACTGACCGGACTCTCAGATGATGTGACGGTAGAATATGAAAACAACGTGGCGACGGATGCCGGGACCTATCATGCGTCCGCCGTCCTGTCGACGCAGAACCAGAACTATACGGCACCGGAGATCGAAGGATGTACATGGACGATCGCTAAAGCCGTTCCGGATATCTCCGGCGTCACCTGGAGCTATGCTTTCGAATTCACCTATGACGGTTATGAGAAGAGCGTGGAACTGCTCGATCTGCCTGAGGGCATGAGTGCCAAGTATCAGGGCAATGCGGCGATCGAAGCCGGCGATTATGTGGCAGAAGCCACTCTGATCATGGAAGATTCCATGAACTATGAAGCACCGGAGGTTTCCCCGCTGCAGTGGACGATCGCTAAGCGCGATTATGATCTGAGCACAGCGGTATGGATCGGAGCGGATGGTTTCGTATACGATGGGACCGCGAAATCCGTCGAGCTTACCGGACTGGAAGACAGCCTTGAACCGATCTATCAGGACAATGTTGCCATCGACGCAGGGACCTATACCGCATCGGCCAGATTCCTGTATGATGAGAACAACTATAATCCTCCACAGGATCTGACCTGTACCTGGGAGATCCGCAAAGCTCCGCTTGATGTGAGCGGTGTACGCTGGAACTACGATGGGCCGATCAAGGCGAATGGCAGGAACAAAACCGTAACCTTACTGACCGATGGAACGGATCAGGGCTTCATGGGCAAGATGTTCGGCCGGGGCAAGGATGTGAACTATCCGGGACTTCCGGAAGGGACGACCGTGCGGTACGAAGGAAATACCGCGAAAGCTCCGGGAACATACGAAGCGAAAGCCTACCTGACAGTGCCGCCGATGCCAAATCATGAAGTGACAGGACCGATCTGTCTGACATGGGAAATCATCGATGACTGAAGTAAGCAGAAACTTTAATAATACAGAGAAAGATACTTTGCTCAGAAAACTGAAGGGTCTGTGGAAGCTGCTGTTCGGACGAACGACCATGTTCGTCCTGCTGCTGCTGATACAGTCCTTCGCTCTGTTTGGGGGTTTCGCGCTCCTCGGTTCCAAGGTCATCGCGATCAACTATGGCATTGGTATCGTGTCTGTCCTGATCCTGATCTACCTGCTCAACGCGCGCTCTGATGCCAATTTCAAGCTGATGTGGATCATACTGATAGCATCCGTTCCGGTATTCGGCGTAACGCTTTTTTTGTACACAAGGATACAGCCGGGAACCGCGACCAGGTCCAATCAGGTCGAACGGATCCTTGAGGAGCAGAGGACCTATCTGGCACCGGCCAGACACACGATCGAAACGGAGCTGGTCGACGCGAGACAGGAATACGGTATCTTCAAATATATATATGAGGAAGGCCACTACCCATCCTATGAGAATGCCAGCGTGAAGTATTTCCCTCTGGGAGAAGCGAAATTCGCCGAGATGCTGAGGCAGCTGGAGCGGGCCGAGAAATTCATCTTTTTAGAGTATTTCATCATCGACAAGGGAGAGATGTGGGACGCCGTATTGAAGGTGTTAAAGAATAAGGTGGCACAGGGTGTGGAGGTCCGGCTCATGTATGACGGGACCTGCACGCTGTCGCTTCTTCCTATCGGGTTCCCGAAGGAGATGGAAGCGCTCGGGATACGGTGCAAAGTGTTCTCACCAATGCGCCCGTTTCTTTCAACGCACCAGAATAACCGCGATCACAGAAAGATCCTGGTCATCGATGGGCGCGTCGCATTCACAGGGGGAGTCAATCTGGCGGATGAGTATATCAACCGAAGAGAACGGTTCGGGCACTGGAAGGATGCGGCGATCATGGTCGGAGGCAGGGCCGTGGACAGCTTTACCCTCATGTTCCTTCAGATGTGGAATATCGGTGAGACAAGGCGAGAGGACTATCACAGGTATATTATCGCATCCGATGATGAGGTCGATCCCGGCATGAAGCGGGGAGGCCTGATCGCCCCATATGGCGACAGCCCGCTAGATCAGGAAGAGGTCGGAGAGAAGGTCTATCTGGACATCATCAACCGGGCAGAGGCATATGTCCACATCATGACCCCTTACCTAATCCTGACGGAAACGATGATCCATTCGCTGATCTTCGCAGCACAGAGGGGGATCGAGGTAAAGATCATCCTTCCGCATATACCGGATAAAAAATACGCTTACTGGCTGGCCAGAACATACTATAGCGAACTGATCAGCGGCGGCGTCAAGATCTATGAGTATACCCCCGGATTCGTTCATTCGAAGGTTTTCGCCAGCGATGACAGGAAGGCCGTTGTCGGCACGATCAACATGGACTACCGGAGCCTGTACCTGCACTTCGAATGTGCGGCATATATATACAATAATCCGGTCGTGGATGATATAGAAAAAGATTTTCAGCAAACGCTGGAGATGTGCCAGAGGATCACACTGCAGAACTGCAGGAACTACAGCCTGCCGGCACGTTTCGCGGGCAGAGCACTGCGGATCGTCGCTCCTCTGATGTAGACAGAACCATAGATAAGAGACAGAATATATGACACAGAAATCTTTAGTCAAAGGCGCAGCGGTACTGGCTGCTGCGGGAATCATCGTCAAGGTGTTCGGAGCTGCGTTCCGGATCCTTTTGGCGAGTTTTATAACCGATGAAGGCATGGCGTATTATTCACCTGCCTACTATATCTATGCGGTGCTCCTTGTCGTTTCGACTTCAGGTATCCCGATCGCCATATCGAGAATGGTCTCTGAGCGATATGCGATCGGAAGATTTGATGAAGCGGACCGGGTGTTCCGCATTTCGCGATGGCTGATGATCGGTCTTGGCGCCGCGGGTTTTATCGTGCTGTTCTTCTTCGCAGGAGCCATTGCGTCCGCTACCAGGCTGGAAGGCTCGGAACTCGCCATGCAGGCGACAGCGCCGGCGCTGCTTCTGGTCCCGATCATGTCATCCTACCGGGGATACTTCCAGGGACAGCAGCTGATGGCGCCTACCGCGCTGTCACAAACCGTCGAGCAGATCTTCCGGGTCGTCTTCGGACTGCTTCTGGCCGTGCTCCTGATGCGAGGGACGTTATTCGCAGCTTCATTCACAGATCTGCAAAGGGGAGCAGCAGGCGGATGCTTCGGAGCATCTGCCGGAGCCGTCGGTGGGCTGGCGGTCATGATCTTTATTTATCTTCTTGCCCGTAAGGAACTGAAGCAGAGGATCCGCCGGAGCACCGGAGGGGAACGCGAATCTGCGGGCTCGATCCTCAAATCGATTATTCTGATCGCTGTACCGATCACCATTGGGGCGACGTTGATGCCGCTTGTCAATCTGGTCGATGCGACCGTCGTGAATACGAGACTGCTTCATGCAGGGTTTGAGCCGTCGGTTGCCAAAGCTCTCTATGGCCAGCTGACCGGATTCTGCGAGCCGATCGTCGCACTGCCACAGGTCCTTATGTCCGCGATCGTCATGAGCATCGTTCCGATGGTCGCTGCAGCGAACAAGGTGAATGATACAGAGCGCCTTCATGGGACGATATCGCTGGGACTCCGGATGTCAACGATCATCGCGTTCCCATGCGCGATCGGTCTGATCATTCTCGCTAAGCCTGCCCTGACCATGCTGTTCTTTACCCAGAAGGAGAGCGCGGCCAATGCGGCACCAAGCCTGCAGGTCCTCGGGGCCAGCTTCATACTGCTCGCATTGATCACGATCATGACAGGGATCCTGCAGGGAGTGGGCAAGCAGGGGTATCCGGTCATCAATCTGTTCATTGGCCTTTTATTTAAGGTCGTGCTGACATGGGTCCTGGTCGGACAGCCGGAGATCAATGTCGTGGGAGCACCTCTGGGAACGATGGCGGCCTATCTGATCGCAGCTGCGCTCGATCTCATTTGTGTCATCCGGTTTACATCTGTGAAGCTTCCTTTCCATTTGATGATCACGAAACCTTTCATTTCGGCTGCGGTCATGGGGATCTTCGTCTGGGGAGCATACAAAGGTCTGGTCTGGCTTACCGGCAGCAATACACTATCGACCCTGGCAGCGATCGTGATCGGAGTAGCTGTATACGGAGTCATGATCATCCGGACGAAGACTATTCTCAGAGAGGAAATGATGGAGCTTTCGATCGGCCGAAAACTGGTGTCCGTCGGTGACCGGCTGCACCTGTGGAAATGATTGTAATCTCAAGAAAAACACAGAAAAAGATGTTGACAACAAGAAGTAAAAATGGGACAATATCAATGTATGTTTGACGTTGCTTAAAATTGTCATTGGTTGATGGTCTTAGAACCATTCGACAAATATAAGGAGGATTTATTAATGAATAAAGCGGAATTAATCACAGCAGTTGCAGACAAAACTGGATCAACTAAGAAGGAAGCTGAACTGGCAGTCAATGCATTCGTATCCAGCATTGAAGAAGCTCTGAGAAAGGGCGAGAAAGTACAGCTGATCGGATTTGGAACATTCGAAGTACGCCAGAGAAAAGCCAGACAGGGAAGAAACCCGAGAAAGCCTGGCGAAGTTATCAAGATCGCTGCTTCCAAGGCACCGGTATTCAAGGCTGGCAAGGCTCTGAAGGATGCTGTTAACAAATAAGACTTTATAGAGCTTAACGGGTGACTTCGGTCACCCGTTTTTTCTTGGGCAGCATTGCTGAAGATTGATTGGAGTAACTATGAGGATCGATAAGTATTTGAAGAACTCGAGGATCATCAAGAGAAGAACGGTGGCTAAGGATGCCTGCGAGCAGGGGCGGATCATGGTCAATGACAAAGTCGCCAAACCCGGAACAGAGGTGAAGCCCGGCGATGAGATCTATATACAGTTCGGCAGCGGAAGCCTCAGAGCCAGGGTCGTATCGACACCGGAAACCGTCCGCAAGGAAGATGCCGCAGGCATGTACGAAGTGATCGAGTAAGACCGCGATTCGATACAAGAAAATAATACATAAAAAAACAGAAAAAAGTAGTTGACAAGGGGGAATGGATTTGGTAATATACAGAGGCTGTGTCACGGGCAGAAGCCCTGGATGCGGCAGGCAGAGGAAGCATTGAAGAGGCTTTGGGACGCCGGACCGGGACGAAAAAAGTTCCGGAAAAAGTGAAAAAAGTTCTTGACAAAGCAGATTCGATGCCATATAATAAAAAAGCTCGCCGAAAGGGAAATGCCCCGGCCGGCGCGCACATTGAAAACTTCATAGTGTAGAAATTTGAGTCAAAAAATTTCTTGAAACCAAGCAAATACCTGAAGTGGGTAAGAGCAAGGTTTCCGACAATTTCTCAAAACAATAAGATTCGGATTTAAGAAGAAGCTAAGCGTTTTGGGCAAGAGTCAAACGATTAAGACTTTAG
>JAFRLD010000062.1 GCA_017431395.1 Bacillota bacterium
AGCAAGGCAGATGTATTGTTCGTGAATATGTGCCGTGACATTTTGGAGCACGGTTTCAGCACGGAGGGACAGACCGTACGGGCTAAATGGCCGGACGGGACGCCGGCCCATACCATCAAGCAGTTCGGGGTAGTGAACCGGTATGACCTTCAGGAGGAGTTCCCGGCGCTGACCCTGCGGCCGACGTATATCAAGTCCGCCGTGGATGAAGTGCTTTGGATCTGGCAGAAAAAATCAAACCGCACTGCAGACCTCGCCAGCGGGATCTGGGACGAATGGGCGGATGAAAACGGGACCATCGGCAAAGCTTATGGCTACCAGATGGGCGTGAAGTACAAGTTCCCGTTCGGTGAGATGGACCAGGTGGACGCCGTGCTTTGGCAGCTAAAGAATGCGCCGTATTCCAGAAGGATCATGACGAATATGTATAACTTCAGCGATCTGCTGGAGATGGGGCTGGAGCCCTGTGCGTACAGCATGACCTTTAACGTGACCCGTGAACAGGGAGACGGAGGGGCCGGCAAGGGCAGGCTCAAGCTGAATGCGATCCTGAACCAGCGGTCCCAGGATATCCTGACGGCGAACAACTGGAATGTCGTGCAATACGCCGCGCTGGTCCACATGCTTGCCCAGGTATCGGACATGGTCCCGGGGGAACTGGTGCATGTCATCTCGGATGCGCATATCTATGACCGGCATGCGGAGATCGTCCGTGAGATGATCGAGCGGCCGCAGTATCCGGCGCCGACGTTCCGGCTGAATCCGGAGATCAAGGATTTTTATCAGTTCACTAAGGACGATATCATTATCGAGAATTATCAGAAGAACCCGCAGATCAAGGATATTCCTGTGGCTATTTGATCAAGGCGCAAGTCGTATAGGAGGCACACATGAACGCGATCGTAGCAGTCGACCGGAACTGGGGGATCGGCAGGGACAATGACCTGCTCATCCATCTCCCGGGAGACTTGAAATATTACAAAGAAAAAACCATCGGCAACGTGATCATCGTCGGCCAGCGGACCCTGGAATCATTTCCGGGAAGCCGGCCGCTGCCAGGCCGGACCAATATCGTGTTGAGCGACGATCCAGCCTTTGCACCTGAGGGATGCATCGTCTGCCGGACGAAGGAAGAGGTGCTCGAGAAAGCGGCGGAGTACGATCCAGACAGGGTCTTCATCTGCGGCGGAGCATCGATCTACCGGCTGTTCCTGGAGGATTGCAGCGCATTTTATGTCACGAAGATCGATGAGGCATTTGAAGCGGACACGTTCTTCCCCGACCTGGATGCGCTCGGCTATCACGTGGACTGGGCTTCGGAGCCCCGGGAAGAAAAAGGCATCCGGTACCGGTTCGAGCGGTATGTGAAGGAGTAAGGTATGTCAGATCTGATCATAGGAAGGAATGCGTGCCTGGAGGCTTTGAAAGCCGGTCGTGAGATCGAGAAGCTGAGGGTGCTCGACTCTAAAGAAGGCAAAACCGAAGGGTCGCTGTTAAAGATCATCGCCCAGGCGAAAGACCGCGGGATCCCGGTATATCCGGCGAGCCGGCAGACCTTGGACGCGATGGCCGGCGGACAGAACCACCAAGGTGTGATCGCGATGGCAGCGGCTTACAAATACAGTTCTGTGGACGATCTTTTGCAGCATGCCGCGAACCGGGGGGAGCCGCCGTTCCTGATCCTTCTTGACGGGATCGAAGATCCGCATAATCTGGGGGCGATCATGCGGACGGCGGAATGTGCCGGCGCCCATGGCATCATTATTCCTGAACGGCGCTCGGCTTCCGTGAACGCGACGGTCATGAAGACTTCCGCCGGCGCCGCAGAATTTATCCGGTGCGCCCGCGTGGCGAACATGACGAGAACGATCGAGAGCCTTAAAGAGCGGGGCGTCTGGATCTATGGCTGCGATATGGACGGGGCCAGCTGTTTCGGAACGGATCTGACCGGACCGGCAGCCATCGTCATTGGCAACGAGGGCAAGGGGATCAGCCGGCTCGTGCGCGAGAAGTGTGATTTCATCATTTCGATCCCCATGAAGGGACAGATCAATTCCCTGAACGCCTCTAATGCGGCGGCGATCGTCATTTATGAGATCCTGCGGCAGAGGGCCGGAGGGGAGAGCGTTTAAGCAAAGGCTGGGAGCACTGCCCGTATCTCCGATACGGCGCGCAGTGCCCCTACAGGAATCGCAGCAGCGCGCTGCGTGGCGATTCTTCAGTTGGATTTTGCAAGGGCTGGGAGCACTGGGATATGGGGCTGGCGAATGCGGAAGCTGTGAATACAGAGGGGGCCGAGATGACGATGGATTCGGATACTATACTCGTGCAGCGGGCACGCGAAGGTGATCTGGCCGCGGAAGAGGAACTCTTGCGGCGGTATATCAAACTGGTCAGAGCCAAAGCGAATATGTATTTCATGGCAGGCGCGGATGAAGACGACGTGCTCCAGGAGGGAATGATCGGTCTGCTCAAGGCAGTCCGGCAGTTCGATCCGGAGAAGGAAGCGAGTTTTCAGACGTTCGCCGGTATTTGCGTGACGACGCAGATCATCAGTGCGATCCGTACATCCCAAAGAAATAAGCACACGGCCCTGAACACCTCAGTATCGCTGGACACTTCCATCGGGGGCGAGCAGTCCGCTGCGGAAGGGGAACCGAAACTC
>JAFRLD010000063.1 GCA_017431395.1 Bacillota bacterium
CGTTACCTTGAGCTGGCCGATCGATGATGACGCGGCGGGATACATTCTGACGAAGGACGGCCTGGAGATGGCTTTCACAGAGACGGAGACCGGAATGGTCTTCGAGGATCCGGACGTTAAGATCGGTGAGACCAGTAAATACGAAGTCATTCCATATATCTTCTGGGGTGATGACAACGCGATCATCTACGGCAAGACCTTCAAGGTCTCTGTCACTCCGAAGGTGAAACTCGCAAAGGCTGGCCTGAAAAAGGTCAAGGCAGGCCAGAAGTCCTTCACCGCCAAGTGGAAGGCCGTGAAGAACGCGGATGGATACCAGCTCTCCTACAAGACCGGCAAGAAGACCAAGAAGGTGAACGTAAGAGGAGCGAAGAAGCTTTCGAAGAAGGTGAAGAAGCTAAAATCCAAAGCGACGTACACCGTGAAGGTGCGCGCCTATAAAAAAGTCGATGGTAAGACGTACTATGGTGCATGGTCGAAGACTAAGAAGGTAAAGATCAAATAAATGAACACAAAACTGACTAATCTGGGAAGCGGGATCATCCTGATCGGATGTATCCTGTTGGCATTCATGAAACCATTAGAGACCGAACTGGGCGCGCAGGGGCAATGGGCGCTGATCGGGATCATACTGACGCTGGGGGTCTGGATCTTCAGACCCTTCGGCGTACCGTTTTCCGCAGGGGCATTCTTTTTCGCCGCATACATGCTGGCGATCGGTATCCCTGCGGGAACTGTTTTCTCAGGGTATACCCACACAGCGATCTGGACGCTGGTGGCGGCTCTGTTCTTTGGCTTTGTCCTGCAGAAGACAGGCCTCGGACACAGGATCGCATTCATGATCCTGAAACTTTTCAAACCATCGTATATTTCACTTATCATAGCATGGACTCTGATCGGGATCGCACTGTCGCTTCTGACTCCGTCCATGACAGTCCGTGTAGCCATCATGATGCCGATCGCGGTCAACTGCTGCGAGCTGTGCGGGCTGAAGCCGGGGTCCAAAGGAAACTCCCTGATCCTGCTGACCGCATTCATCATGGCGCTGGTGCCGGGAGAGGGCTGGCTGACCGGATCCCTGACCGGGCCGGTGATCCAGGGCTCCTATGAGACCGTGGAGGCGCTGCAGGGCGTACTGACCTCCTCCAGCTATCTGAAGGTCTGCCTGCTTCCGCTGGAGCTGGCGACGGTGCTGACGCTGATCGGCTCCGTCCTGCTCATGAAGCCGAAGGAAAAACTGTCTGAAGAAGCCGGACGTGCCCTGAAGGAGATGAAACTGGATCCGATAACGAAGGATGAGATCGTGGCAGCGGTGATCCTGATCCTGAGCTTTCTGCTCTTTTTCTTGGAGAGACCCTGGGGATCTCTTCGCTGATCGTCTGCCTCGGAGCTACGTTCCTGTTCTTCGCATTCGGGATCATCAAGCCGAATGAGTTCGGGACCGGGATCAGCTGGGACCTGATCGTATTCCTCGGCATGGCGCTGGCGCTTGGCGGCATCAGTCAGGAGACGGGTATCGTAGACTGGCTCTCGTCCCTGATCGTACCGGCCCTCGCTCCGGTCGCGGGGAATCCGTACCTCTTCCTCGGTGTGGTGACGGCCTTCCTCTTCGTCTGGCACTTCGTGGATATCGCCTGCTATTTCCCGACCTTCATGATCCTGCCGCCGATCCTGCCGGCGATCGGGAAGGCTTATGGGATCGACCCGCTGGTATTCGTGCCGGTCCTGGCGCTGGCCTGCTGTGCCTTTTTCATGGCGTATCAGAACCAATGGGTCCTGATGAGTGAAAACATCGCAGGAAAACGCTCTTGGGCATCGAAGCATCGCGTTCAATATGCTATAATTTATTTCGTAGCGGCGATAATCTCGATTCTGGTTTGCGTGCCGCTGTACCAGAGCTGGGGACTGATCTCGTAGGATCGCGGTTGGATAATGCTTGAACGGTTTTATACAGGGGTAGTCAAACACAGAAAGATCATTTTTGTCATATTCATTCTCGCGGCGATCGCAGGGGCTCTCATGAAGCCCCTCGTTGGCGTGAATTACGATATGAAAGATTACCTGCCGGAGGACACCTCGTCGACACAGGCGATCCGGGTCATGAACGAGGAGTTCAGCGGGAACATGCCGAATGCCCGGGTGATGATAAAAGATGTCACCTACAAGCAGGCGCTGGACTACAAGGAAAAAATCTCCGAAGTAGACGGCGTGGAAGAGGTGACCTGGCTGGACGATTCGAACATGTTCATGAAGATGCCGCTTTCCTTCGCCAGCAAGGACAACCTGGACACCTATTTCAAGCTGGGGGAAGACGGCAAGACCGGCGATGCCCTCATGACCGTCACCATCGATAAGAGTAAGCGGCTGCAGGCGGTCCCGGAGATCCGGAAGATCATCGGGGAAGACAACTGCATGACCGGAGATGCGGTCTCAACGGCGGTCGCTACCGTGCTGACCGTGAAGGAGATCGCGAAGACGGCGGCCGTCTCCGTTCTTCTGGTCCTGCTCATCCTCGTATTAACGACTATGTCCTGGCTCGATCCCATCATCATTCTGCTGGGGATCGGCGTAGCCGTCATCATCAATAACGGGACGAACCTTATCTTCGGGGAGGTCTCCTTCGTTACGAACGCGTCCGGGTCCATCCTGCAGCTGGCAGTCTCCCTGGACTACTCGGTCTTCCTCATCCACCGGTTCGAGGAATGCAGGAAAGACCAGCCTTTGGAAGAGGCCATGGTCACGGCACTCTGCAAATGCACCGGCCCCATCGCCTCCAGTGGCGTGACGACGGTCATCGGATTCATGGCTCTGGTCCTCATGCGCTTTAAGATCGGTCCGGATATGGGTCTCGCTCTGGCGAATGGCGTGATGATCAGCCTCATCACGGTGTTTATCTTCACACCGGCGCTCATCCTGCTGCTCAGCCGGTTCACCGAGAAGACGAGACATAAGAGACTTCTGCCGGACTTCACCGGCTTCGGGAAATTCGTCCGGCGGATCATGGTCCCGGTAGCGATCTGCTTCGCTTTGGCCATCGTTCCGGCGTTCCTGATCTCCAACCATAACAGTTATTATTTCGGGGCATCGCACATTTTCGGCCCCGAGACTCAGGTGGGAGCCGATAAAGATGAGATCACAGACGTCTTCGGGATCGGGGACACATATGCGGTCATGGTGCCTAAGGGAGATCATGTGCGCGAGAAAGAACTGACGAACAAGCTAAAAGAGATCCCGCAGATCAAAGAGCTCCGGTCCTACGATGAGACCCTCAGTTCCTCCATCCCTAGCAGCATCCTGCCGGGAAGCATTTCGAAGCTCCTCATATCGGACAATTACTCCAGACTCGTGCTTTCTGTGGAGGCAGAGTATGAAGGTGAGGACACGTTCGAACTCGTTCAGACGCTCCGTGACACCTGTGCGAGCGTCTATGGCGATGACTATTATCTGGCCGGTGAAGGGGTCAGCACGTATGATCTGATGAAGACGGTCACGTCGGATATGCTAAAGATCAACCTGGCGGCGGTGCTGGCGGTGTTCCTGATCCTCATGATCATGTTCCGCAAATTCCTCCTGCCGATCCTGCTGGTGCTCAGCATCGAAACGGCCATTTGGATCAATGTGGCCATCCCGTGCCTCTTCCACCAGCCCGTATTCTATATTTCCTACCTGATCATCAGCTCCGTCCAGCTCGGTGCGACGGTCGACTATGCGATCCTGCTGACGGACCGTTACCGGGAGAACCGGCTCACTCTGGACAAGCGGGAGGCGATCGTGGAGACGATCCGCAATGTCACCGCATCCATCTGCACCTCCGGAAGCGCGTTGATCATCGTCGGTTTCCTGATGGGGATCCTGTCCTCTCACGGGATCCTGGCGCAGCTTGGGATCTTCATCGGTCGCGGCGCGATCTGCTCTTTGCTGATCGTCTTCCTGGCCCTGCCGGGACTTCTCTATGTGTTCGACCGGTTCGTCGTGAAGAAATCTGACAAGCCTATGAAGGAATTCTCCACCATGTCCGACACGGCCTCTTCCGTATAAAAAGCTACGTGCGGCGTATTGATCACATTCGGGAAAGAGTTCAGGATCGCCAGCTGGCGGTTCCCCACCACTTCGCCCATACGGTCATGATAGTAGATGCCGTATTCATTCTCTATGGAGTCAAGGCAGGCGAACCCCAGATGCCCGCTCTCGATCGCGTCGATCAGGGCATCGGTGTCTACGAGCGGTCCGCGGGCGCAGTTCACGAGTCCGGCTCCAGCTTTCATTTTCGCAAAGGCTGGACCGTCGATCATGTGATAGCTTGATTCTACCGCCGGGGCGTGGAGAGAGAGGATATCGCTCTCCCTGAGAAGCGTGTCCAGGTCGGTATATTCCACGATATCCGTGAGCTCTGCTTTAGGGAAAGGATCATAAGCCAGTATGCGGCAGCCGAAACCGGTGAGCATCCGGGCGAGGGAGGCACCGATACGTCCTGTGCCGACGATGCCGACGGTCAGGTTCCCGAGCTCCCGGGAGATCGTTCCATTAAGTGAGTAATCCTGCACCATATTCCGCAGCCGGATGTATTTGACCTTGCGAAGCCCCATCAGGATCATCATCACCGCGAATTCTGCTACCGTATCGGGAGAATAGGTGATGCTCAGGACGTCCATTCCTTTCTCTTTGGCATAAGCGCAGTCGATGTGGTCGCGGCCGATGGTCCGCGTCATGATGCAGCGGATGCCAAGCTCATAAAAACGGTCGATCAGGGCCCGGTCCACCGGGGTCGTGGCGATGTTGATCGCCTGGCAGCCTTTGGCGAGTTCTACGTTATCCAGCGATGGATTATCCGGGGAGGAACCGAATTCGATCCCGTATTTTTCACTATATCTATCGAAGTAGACCCGTTCGTCGTCACGGAGCCTGTAAACGAATATTTTCATGGGTGAATCTCCTTGTTCAGAGTGGATTTTTTGCGAAAGAAATTATATCATACTAATGTACGAAAGAAAATAAGAGGTGAGAGAAAGGAACGGGAAATGAGCTACAGCGAATTCATTAAGGAAATGAAGATGGATGGCCGGCTGATCGCCATCACCAGAGTCCATAAAGAGGATGCGGAACTGACGGATACCTTTGGCTGCATTTACAAGACCCTCCCC
>JAFRLD010000064.1 GCA_017431395.1 Bacillota bacterium
CGTTACCTTGAGCTGGCCGATCGATGATGACGCGGCGGGATACATTCTGACGAAGGACGGCCTGGAGATGGCTTTCACAGAGACGGAGACCGGAATGGTCTTCGAGGATCCGGACGTTAAGATCGGTGAGACCAGTAAATATGAAATCATTCCGTATATCTTCTGGGGCGATGACAACGCGATCATCTACGGCAAGACCTTCAAGGCTTCCGTCACTCCGAAGGTGAAACTCGCAAAGGCTGGCCTGAAAAAGGTCAAAGCCGGCCAGAAGTCCTTCACCGCTAAGTGGAAGGCTGTGAAGAACGCGGACGGATATCAGCTCTCCTACAAAACCGGCAAGAAGACCAAGAAGGTGAAAGTAAGAGGAGCGAAGAAGCTTTCGAAGAAGGTGAAGAAGTTAAAATCCAAGGCGACGTACACCGTGAAGGTGCGCGCGTACAAGAAGGTGGACGGCAAGACGTACTACGGTGCATGGTCGAAGGCTAAGAAGGTAAAAATCAAATAAATGAACACAAAACTGACTAATCTGGGAAGCGGGATCATCCTGATCGGATGCATCCTGTTGGCATTCATGAAACCATTAGAGACCGAGCTGGGCGCGCAGGGGCAATGGGCGCTGATCGGGATCATACTAACGCTGGGGGTCTGGATCTTCAGACCCTTCGGCGTACCGTTTTCCGCAGGGGCATTCTTTTTCGCCGCATACATGCTGGCGATCGGGATCCCCGCGGGAACTGTTTTCTCGGGGTATACCCACACCGCGATCTGGACGCTGGTGGCGGCCCTGTTCTTTGGCTTTGTCCTGCAGAAGACAGGTCTCGGACACAGGATCGCGTTCATGATCCTGAAACTATTCAAACCATCGTATATTTCACTTATCATAGCATGGACTCTGATCGGGATCGCACTGTCGCTTCTGACTCCGTCCATGACGGTCCGTGTAGCCATCATGATGCCGATCGCGGTCAACTGCTGCGAGCTGTGCGGGCTGAAGCCGGGATCCAGAGGAAACTCCCTGATCCTGCTGACCGCATTCATCATGGCGCTGGTGCCGGGAGAGGGTTGGCTGACCGGATCTCTGACCGGGCCGGTGATCCAGGGCTCCTATGAAACCGTGGAGGCGCTGCAGGGAGTGTTGACCTCCTCCAGCTATCTGAAGGTCTGCCTGCTTCCGCTGGAGCTGGCGACGGTGCTGACGTTGATCGGATCCGTCCTGCTCATGAAGCCGAAGGAAAAACTGTCTGAAGAAGCCGGGCGCGCCCTGAAGGAGATGAAACTGGATCCGATCACGAAGGATGAGATCGTGGCAGCGGTGATCCTGATCCTGAGCTTCCTGCTCTTTTTCTTCGGAGAGACCCTGGGGATCTCCTCGCTGATCGTCTGTCTCGGAGCCACGTTCCTGTTCTTCGCATTCGGGATCATCAAGCCGAATGAGTTCGGGACCGGGATCAGCTGGGACCTGATCGTATTCCTCGGCATGGCGCTGGCGCTTGGCGGCATCAGTCAGGAGAC
>JAFRLD010000065.1 GCA_017431395.1 Bacillota bacterium
AGCGAAGAAGCTGCAGCGGCTGGCAACGTGAAGGACGAGCCGGCTAAGGGCGAAGCCGCAGAACCTGCTGCGAAGGCCGAGACAAAGGCTGCCGGTAAGGATGCCGACGAGACTGCATCTGGAGCCGCGAAGACCGAAGAGAAGGCTAAGCCTGAAGCTCCTGTGATGAACGCATTCGCCGAAGCCGCTGCGATCGCCGCTGCCATGGCCGCCGAGAAGGCCGCCCGCGAAGCTGAGAAGAAGGCTGCGCGCGAGGCTGAGCAGAAAGCTGCGGGCGAGGCCGAGAGCGTTTCGGATGAGGCCACGGATGCTGGAAGCGCTGCGGGCGTGGCCGAGCAGGAAGCTGCGGAAGCAACGCAGGAAGAAGAAAAGAAACCTGCCGGCAGGAAGTCCTCTTCTAAGAAGACCAAGACCGATGCGAAGAAGGCTAAGTCCGACACGAAGAAAGAAAAGTCCGACACGAAGAAAAAATCCCCGGCCAAAAAGTCCGGGAAGAAAGCTGCCGAGAAGGCAGATGCTAAGGACGAGGAGAAGGCTGAGGCTAAGGCAGAAGCGAAAGCTGCTGAGAAGGCGGATGCCGGCGAGGAGGCTAAGGCGGATGCTAAGGCAGCCTCCAAGGCTGACGCTAAGGCCGAGCCGAAAGCCGAAAAGAAGGCTGACGCTAAGGCCGAGCCGAAACTGTCCGAGATCCGGAACGAAGTCAACACGGAGATCCAGAAGATCCTGAGCAAGGAAGGCTTCGCAGGCGACATCGTCAACGCCACCGCCTCCTTTGTCTCGAAGAACATTGGCAAAGACGGCTACAAACAGCTGATCTACCGCGGCATCATCAAAGACCACGGCCAGAAACAGGGCCTGGCGATCTACCGCCTGATCAAAGGCGTGCTGTAGCCACCATCGTATCTGGAACGAAAGGACTGTCATTCGTGTGACAGTCCTTTTTATTTGCGGACAAACTTCAACCCGCTTTAGGTGCGCAGACGCATCTGCCATCCAGTGATTTCACGGCACGATTTTTGTAAAGAACGATCTGTTTCGACCCCTTTTTTACAACTTTTCCATCGAAAATTGTAAAAATCATGTGGTTTCAGGCCAATATTTATAATACATTTTTTTCCATGTCAACGATGTTCTCTCCACGGAGCATTTATACCCGTTCCTTGATACCCTCAAACTCTTCCAAAGGCTGGTCAGCCCCAAATTATGGTAAAATCGTTGTAAAAATCGTTTACGAACATATGTTTCTTTACAATTTTTCGCTCATTTGTTGTAAAAACCACCTTGAATTACTGCGATCTTTACAAAAACTCAGCTTGGACCGACCTGTGATTCCAATAATTTACAGCTGATTTAAGCCAAATCAGCCAGCATTTTTTTCTGCAGCTGACGGCCGAGGGAGACCAGCCTTTGCATAATGGAATTGACCCTGTTTCAGTGACGCAAATCTTAAACGTCCTCATACCTGCAGCCCGGAAGTGCGGTGTCGAACCGGCAGATGCTTCGGTAATCGCAGTATTTGCAGGCGGTGAATCGGTTGCCCTCCTGATCTTTTTTCTTTTCCCGTTTCGGACGGGCGTTGATCTCGCCGCGGACCAGTTCCCCGCAGATCCGTTCGACCTGCTGATTCGTGGCCTCAAGCAAATGCTGGAACTCCTCCGTCTCGAGGAGCGTCCCTCCAGCGGTCTTCTCGAAGCACTCTTTCTTCGGAGTATATTTCACCGGAATGACGAGGGACTCCGCGTTGTCGGTCCCATCTACAGAAGCATCCATGGCACCGATCCGGGCGGGGTCGTTGATCACGACGCCTTCCATCCGGTAGAACTTCCGCATGCGCCGCTCCAGATCGCCCGGATCCTCCGGGTCGGGGATCCCAGCGCTGTCATCTCCGTCGATACTGAAATCCCGGATCTTGAAATAAAAGACGCCAGCCGGCTCCGCAGGACCGTCGCTTCCATCATAGGACCCGTGCAGCGCAGCATCCATGTAGACCATCAGCTGCAGCTTATAACCGGTCTCGAAATCCTCGGTCCGGATCGTATTGTTCCCGGTCTTATAGTCCACGATCCGGATCGCTTTATTGCCGTCTCCGGCATCCAGAACATCCAGCCGGTCGATGATCCCCCGGATCCGGACTTTGCGGCCATCCACCTCGATGTCAACGGGCGGGATGGACGCGCCCAGAGCTTCGGCCGCACCCGCAGCCGCACCAACACCAGCGCCTGTTCCGGTGGTGCCCGCGCCAGCAGCTTCGGCACCCGCAGCCGCACCAACACCCGCAGCCGTTCCGGTGGTACCCGCGCCCCCGTCTCTGCGCTGCTGCCCGAAAGGCTCCTCGAAATACATCCTCTCGATCTGGCCCTTTCGGACCTGATTCACCAGAGCCCAGGCGATA
>JAFRLD010000066.1 GCA_017431395.1 Bacillota bacterium
AAGACCTCGTGCTGGATCCGGGAAGCCTCGGCCTCGGGGGATCGCCCACTAAGGCGGGGCGGCTGTTTGAGCCGGCCCTGGGCAGGGAGGGTGGATCTCTTGGGGATGACCCGGAAGCCGCAGCCGCCCGGATCCTGGAACTGATCGAGAAGGCGGGGGTTTGAGATGAGAAAAGATACGATCAAAAAAATTGTCGTGTTCGATCAGGGGCATCCGGTGGCGGAGCAGCTGATGGCTAAGGCCGAAAGCCTGTTTGATGCCGGGCAGACCGAATTCGTTCGCATTGCCCGCGAAGCGAAGGGCGCGGGGCCGGAGGCCGGTGCGCCAGATTTTGATACCCCGGACCCTGCGATGAACCATATGGCCGTGATCAGCAGCCTGGCTAAGGCTTTGCGCGAAGAGGACCCGGACCTCGTCCTGATCGGCGCCACTGCGCTAGGAGAAGAAGTGGCACCTGCCCTGGGGATCCGCCTGCACACAGGCGTGGCGGCCCACTGCATCGAGATCGGAGAAACGGATGAGGGGGAGATGGCGTTCATGGTCCCGGCGTTCGGAGGCAAAGTGATCGGGGAGATCCTGATCCCCGAAAGCCGCCCGATGATCGCTACGGTGAAGCCGGGTACGTTCGGCGCGGCGGAGCATGAAGCGGGAGCACCGGAAGCTGAGGTTTTGGCGGGAGCGCCGGAAGGAGCCGGACAGGCGCAGGAACCGGGAGCACCGAGTCGGGCTTCCTGGCGCCAGGTGAGCATAGACCCCGGCGCCGAGGCGGAAGCGGCCTGCCGGGGCGTGAAGCTGGTCTCCATAGAACCGAAGAAGACGCAGGGGGCGGCCCTCGATAAGGCGCAGGTCATCGTCTGCGGCGGTTTCGGGATCGGCTCTGCAGAGAACTGGCGAAAGATCGAACAGCTGGCAGAGAAGCTCGGCGGAGCGGCCGGCTGCACACGGCCGGTGGTCGATATGGGCTGGGGCCCGGACGAGGATTCCATGATCGGCACGAGCGGCCGGACGGTGAAACCGAAAGTCTATCTCGGCTTCGGGATCTCCGGAGCGGCCCACCACCTCTGCGGGATCCGGGACGCCGGAGTGATCATCAGCATCAATAGTGACAAGGAGGCGGAGGTATTCCGCGCCTCGGATCACTGCGGCGTGTTCGATGCGGGCAAAATGCTTGACCTGCTTCTGGTAGAATCATAAGCATTTCCTTGAAAAGCACCTGTGATATCGGAATTTGTAGTAGCTGACCGTTTTCGCTTTACATATTCCGAAAGCAGGTGTTACTATTTTTTTGGAAACGAATAGGATGATGACAGGCTTTTGTCAGGATGGAGGATAAAGTGGCGGTTTATAACAGCACGTCTAAGAAGGCGGAAGAGTTTATCAACGATGAACAGATCCGGGCGACGCTTCGCTATGCTGAGGAGCATAAGAGTGACCTCGCGATGATGGAGCAGATCCTGGAGAAGGGGCGGCAGTATCAGGGCCTTTCCTATAAAGAAGCGGCGACCCTGCTCGAGTGCGAGGACCCGGAGATCATCCAGAAGATCTTCGATCTCGGCAAGGAGATCAAGGAGCATTTTTATGGGAACCGGATCGTGATGTTCGCGCCGCTGTACCTGTCCAACTACTGCGTGAACGGCTGTGTCTACTGTCCGTACCATGGGCAGAACAAGCACATTCCGAGAAAGAAGCTGAGCCAGGAGGAGATCCGCGAGGAGGTCATCGCCCTGCAGGATATGGGGCACAAAAGGCTGGCCATCGAAGCCGGGGAGCATCCGAAGGAGAACCCGATCGAATATATCCTGGAGAGCATCAAAACCATCTACAGCATCAAGCATAAGAACGGTGCGATCCGCCGGGTCAACGTGAACATAGCCGCGACCACGGTCGAGAATTACCGCAAGCTGAAGGACGCCGGGATCGGGACCTACATCCTGTTCCAGGAGACATACAATAAGGAAGCATACGAACAGCTGCATCCCACCGGACCGAAGAGCGACTATGCCTATCACACGGAGGCGATGGACCGGGCCATGGAAGCCGGGATCGACGATGTCGGCTGCGGGGTCCTGTACGGACTGAACAACTATAAATACGATTTCGTCGGGATGCTGATGCACGCCCACCATCTGGAGAAGACCTATGGATGCGGGCCGCACACCATCAGCGTGCCGCGGGTACGGCCGGCAGATGACATCGATCCGGATGAGTTCGACAATGGTGTGCCGGATGACATCTTCAAGCGGATCGTGGCCGTGCTCCGGATCGCGGTGCCGTATACAGGCATGATCATGTCCACAAGGGAAAGCGAGAAGACCCGCAGGGAATGCCTTGAGATCGGAATCACGCAGATCAGCGGAGGAAGCCGCACCAGCGTCGGTGGTTATGTCAAGGAAGAGAGGCCGGAGGATACCGCCCAGTTCGATGTGGAGGACCGGCGGACTCTGGCAGAGGTGGTCGATTGGTTGATCGATTTGGGGTATGTGCCCAGCTTTTGCACGGCCTGCTACCGGGAAGGCCGCACGGGAGACCGGTTCATGAGCCTGTTGAAGTCCGGGCAGATCGCGAACTGCTGCCAGCCGAACGCCATGATGACCCTGAAGGAGTTCCTGATCGACTACGCTTCGGAGGAGACCCGGGCGAAGGGCGACAGGTTGATCGAGGAGAAGCTCTCCCTGATCCCGAATGAGAAGGTACGCCGGATCTGCCGGGAGCACTTGGCGGAGATCGAGGCGGGGAA
>JAFRLD010000067.1 GCA_017431395.1 Bacillota bacterium
CGATATAAAACGCAGCCGTCTGGTACAGCTTCGCCCTGGGCCTTCCGGGACGTGTCTCGGGATATCTTCCGATCGCTTTGTATATGGATGTGAAGATGATGACGCTGATCAGGGCTGCTGCATACCGGTAAGCTAAAACGATCAGCGTATCACCATAAGGCACACACTGCTTTATCCCGAAAAATGAAAACCCGACACAAAGGGTAAATCCCAGACCGGCCATATACAGGCTCACTTTGCTGACTTCCTTTGTTTTCGCGCTCATAAGAAAACACCTCTCACAAAGATCTCGATTCCGATAAAGATCAAAATGCATCCGCCCAGGATCCCGGCTTTGCCGGCCAGCTTCGCACTGAGCTTCCTCCCTGCGGTGAGTCCGCCCATGCAGATCAGGAGCGTCACAGCCGCTATGATCAAGGCACAAACAAAAGCCGCTGCCGCACTGTACCCTGCGATGGCGAATCCGACCGAAAGCGCATCGATGGAAGTCGCGATCCCCTGCAGCAGGAGCACGCCCATGGTCAGGACCGCCGCAGTTTCAGGCCCGGCGGTCTCGCCGGGGCCTGTCGTGGCTTCAGATCCTTCCGCTTCGCCGGGGCCATCCGCAGCCTCCCCGCCCCGGATCGCGTCCAGAAGCATCTTGCCTCCGATCCAAAGGAGCAGGAGCAGGGCGATCCACGGAACGAACTTCTCGAACACGCGGAACTGCCGCACCAGCTCATGGACACAGAACCAGCCGATCACCGGCATCAGGAACTGAAAAAAAGCATAGGTCCCGGCAATCAGAAACTCCCGGCTGCGCCGCATCCCGGGTTCGTTCAATCCATTCGCGATAGACACCGAAAACGCGTCCATGGCCAGGCCGACCCCGAGCAGGATGCTGTTCAGAACGAACGTGATCATCTGCCCTTGCCTCCGTTCCAGGTCCGGCCCGCGCCGTCGCGGCCAGCCGCTGTGTCACCAGCCACCGAACCTTCAGCCACCGGCTCTTCGAGAAACGGCTCCACCCGGTAGAACGGGAAACCGATCACATTATCCAGGTCGCCGTCGATATGATCGACGTACCTGCCGAAGGTCTCCTGGATCGCATACCCTCCGGCCTTATCATATGGCTCCGGCGTCTGAACATATGCCCGGAGCTCCTCATCAGTATAGGTCCCGAAATAGACATCCGTCACATCATAGAGGCAGGTCTTCAGCGCAGGCTCCTGCGCGTTATCGATCACGCAGACCCCTGTGATCACCTGATGGGCATGCTCCCGGAGCATCGTCAGTGTCCGGAAGGCCTCCTCCTCATCAAGCGGCTTACCGATGATCTCCCCTTCATATACGACGATCGTATCCGCAGCGATGATCAGCCCTGAATGATGCTCCGCCACATGGGCCGCCTTAGCGAAGGACAGATACATGACTGCGGTCTCCGGCGGCATGACAAACGGGAGCCGCTCATCGATGTCCGCAGGATGTACCTGCGGATCGAATCCACGCTCCCGAAACATATGGATGCGCCTCGGAGAGGCGCTCGCCAGTATGATATCGCTTCTCGCCATTTCTACAGATTCCCTATCGTCTACATATTCCCGACGGCTTCCTTAAGCACCTGGCCGATCGGATCGTGGATCACCAGATTCGCCCTGCCATCGTAGGATGTGCTGCTCTTGTTGATCAGGACGAGATTCTTTCCCCTGAAATAGTTGACGAAGCCAGCCGCAGGATAGACCACAAGGGAGGTTCCCCCGATAATCAGGGTGTCCGCTTTGCCGATGGCATCCACCGCGCCGCGGATCTGCGCGTCATCCAGCGCCTCCTCATAGAGGACTACATCCGGTTTCACGATGCCGCCGCACTTAGCACATTTCGGAATGTGCCCGTCGCAGTGCTCCGGATCCATGACATAGTCCAGATCATAGAAAGCACCGCAGTCCATACAGAGGTTGCGAAGCACCGATCCGTGCAGCTCATAGACCACCTTGCTGCCCGCTTTCTGGTGCAGGCCGTCAATGTTCTGGGTCACGACCGCCTTGAGCTTGCCCATCTCCTCGAGTTTGGCCAGGGCGATGTGCGCCGGATTCGGCTCTGCATCCGCATAGATCATGTTGTTCTTGTAATAATCGAAGAAGGTTTCCGTATCCCGCAGGAAGAAGCTGTGGGAGATCATCTGCTCCGGAGACATCCCGTACGACTGCTGGGCATTGTACAGGCCCTGCTCAGAACGAAAGTCCGGGATATTGCTCTCGGTCGACACTCCGGCTCCCCCGAAAAATACGATGTTGTTGCTCTCTTTTAAGATCTTCGTCAGTTCCTCATACATAGTTTTTCCCTCCTTATTTCCTGATCCGGTCCACGACGGCGAATATGATCACAGCCCCGGCCGCTGTCGCCAGGGTCGAGATAAGGGTCAGGGTTTTCGCCCCGCTGACATCCAGGATCCATCCGCCAAGCAGACTCGAGAAAATCGTCGTTATAGTGATCATCGTCGTGAACAGAGCCTGTCCACGGACCGCTTCGCCCGGGCTCATATTCTCTCCGGTAAAATACACCATCCCCGGAAGGAACAGCGCGAAGGATACGAGCTGAAAAAGCTGGGCGACATACAGCATCCCAACGGATCCGGCAAGCCAGCAGAGACCGATCTTCGCTGTGAAGCCCACCGCTGCGACCTTAAGCAAAAGCTGGCACGAGAACTTCCTCTTAAGCCGGCTGAAGAATACCATGGTCGGGATCTCCAGAAACGCCATCACGCCCAGGATCCGTCCCATGTCTTCGCTGGTCCCTCCGACATCCGTCACGATCTGAACCATATAATTATTTAGGACCGAGTTGCTGAAGAACAGCCCCACGACCCCTATATTGAGCACGAAAAACAGCTTGTTCCTGCGGATGAATTCCATCAGG
Source organism: Bacillota bacterium (assembly GCA_017431395.1). GTDB lineage: Bacteria > Bacillota > Clostridia > Peptostreptococcales > Anaerovoracaceae > Lentihominibacter. The sequence continues at coordinate 2,896 of JAFRLD010000067.1, forward strand.
CTGATGGTCTCCTCAGGATCCTGGTCCGCTGAAACCGGCTTTCTCTCCTCCCCGGTCTTCTGGTCCTCCGAGGCCAGCCTTTGCGCCTTCGCCTTGTCGAAGATCCGCTTCGTCAGGATGAGGCTTATGAGGAGCATGCAGCAGGTGATCTCCGATGTCATCGGCAGTGTCATGATCCCAAGATGCTCCACCAGCGTCCCGAGGATCGCCACCAGGATCGAATAAGCCAGCGAGCCCACGCTTCTCGCGATCCCGAAGTTGACCGGGATCCCGCTCTCCTCCAGCTTGAAGGTCAGCGCGTTGAACATCGGCTGCAGGGCCGTATGCCAGGCGATCAGCAGCACGAACGTAGTGCAGAGTGCGATGCTCCCTCCCCCGAAGAAAAACATCCCCAGGGTAAACACCATCATCATCACCGTCATGATCCCGGAGATGCCGATGGCCCCGATCTTTTGGGACCGGTCCGCCAGATTCGCCGTCAATGGCTGCAGCACCACCGCCAGGATATTCGCGGCAGCGAGTGTCATTCCGATCTGCGCGTTAGCGTAGCCCTTCGCCAGCATGAATACCGAGGCGAAGCTGCTGACGACCGCATAGATCATCCAGTAAGTTCCAAAGATGCTTCCGTACCAAAAATTAAGTCGTTTACTCATGGATTTATTGTACCACCATCAAAGGTCGTAATACAGCACAAACTCCGCCGGATGCGGGATGGAGATGACCTTTTCGAAGTCCTTCGTCTTCTTGACGATCCACTGATCGATCAGTGCCTCCGGGAACACCCCGCCTGCGGTCAGATAGTCGTGGTCTTTTTCTAATGCCTGAACAGCTTCGAGCAGGGTCGTCGGAAGCGCCTTGACCTCCTTCTTTTGCTCCTCGGTCAGATCGTACAGGTTGAAGTCGTAGGGACCCCATCCGCCCTTCATCGGATCGATCTCCTTCTTGATCCCGTCGATGCCTGCCATCAGGATCGCCGCGAACGCATAATACGGATTGCAGGTCCCGTCGGGATTTCTGAGCTCGAACCGCTTCGTCTCCGGTGACTTCGCGTAGGCCGGGATACGGATGACCGAGCTGCGGTTGGCGGTGGCGAATCCGATCGTAACGGGGGCTTCGAAGCCGGGCACGAGCCGCTTGTAGGAGTTCGTCGAGGGGTTCGTGAACGCGCAAAGGCTGGCCGCATGCTCCAGGATCCCTCCCATGAAATGCATGGCTGTCTTCGACAGATGGGAGTA
>JAFRLD010000068.1 GCA_017431395.1 Bacillota bacterium
GCAGCCAGCAGGACGTCCACCTCAACGGTCTCAAAGGCTCCTTCGATCGGGACCGGACGGCGCCGTCCGCTCTCATCCGGCTCGCCGAGTTCCATCTTCTGCAGCTTAACGGCATTGAGGCGGTCTCCGGCCTTCAGGATCTCTGCCGGCGCGACAAGATAACAGAATTCTACGCCTTCCGCGTTCGCTTCCCGGATCTCCTCTTTCTCTGCCGGCATCTCCGCTTCGGTCCTGCGGTAGAAGTTATATACTTTGGATGCGCCCAGGCGCACCGCGCTGCGGCAGCAGTCCATGGCGGTGTTTCCGCCGCCGACGACGGCTACGGTTTTTCCCTCAATGCCGGTATCCTCATGCTCCGCTGCCTTCTTCAGGAATTCGATCCCGCCTTCTACGCCTGCCGCATCGTCCCCCGGGCAGCCGACCGGGACCGACTTCCATGCGCCGACCGCGGTGAAGACCGCATCATTTTCTTTCGCCAGCTCATCCATGGAAATGTCTTTTCCGATCTCGGTGTTATATTGAAACTCAACGCCCATCCAGGTCAGGATCTCCGCGATCCGGTCGAGGATCTTTCTTGGAAGCCTGTAGGCCGGGATCCCGTAGCGCAGCATGCCTCCCGCCTCCCGGTTAGCATCATAGATCACTGTCTGATGGCCAGCCTTTTGCAGGAAATAGGCGCAGACGAGGCCCGCCGGTCCCGCACCGATCACCGCGACCCTTTTGCCGGTATGCTCCTTCGGAAGCTCGATCAGTTCCTCCGCGTGTTCCAACATATGATCGCCGACCGTCCGCTCGATATTGCGGATCGCGACCGACTCGTCGTATTCGTTTCTGTTACATTTGCCCTGGCAGGTATGCGGACAGACCCTGCCGACGACCGCCGCCAGCGGATTCATTTCCCATAGGATCTTCGCCGCCCCGTCCAGATCTCCTCTTCGGATCAGGTCAAAGTATTCCGGGATCGCCGTGCCGTTGGGGCATTGCGCCTCACACGGAGAATCGCATACCTTCGATCCCCCGAAGATAGAATGGTAGGTATTGTTCCCCATCATCGCATTGCAAAGCTCCCCGCCTTTTCGCATGCAATGGAATTTATCGTTCTGATACCGGTAATACCAGCACCTGGGTTCCTGGCACAGGTTGCCTCCGATCGTCGCCATGTGGCGGATCTGGGGGCTCGCCACCTGATGTGCCGCCTGCTGCAGGACCGGGAAGGCTTCTGCGATAAGTTCGGACCTCTCCAGGTCCGCCAGGCTCGTCATCGCCCCGATCCGGACCTCCCCGTCTTCTTCGCGGATATAGTCGAGTCCGCTGCCCTTTAGAGAGACCAGCATATCCGGGCATTCTTCTTTTATCTTCTCATTGATCACGCCGATCAGATCCGTTCCTCCGGCGAGGAATTTGCCGCTCGCGCTCTTTTGTCTCGCGGCGACTGCATCGGAGACACCGTCCGGTTTCGTATACGTAAAGTTCTTGATCATTTCTGTGCCTCCTTCATCGCTTTCTCTGCAAGACCCTCCAGGATCTTTCGCGGTGACAGCGGATTTGACGGGACACGAACGCCGATCGCATTATGGACCGCGTTGGCTATAGCCGTTGACGCCCCGGTCGGCGTGCTTTCCGCCAGGCCGCAGGCTCCGTACTCGCTGGCCCCTTTCCAGGTCTCCTTCAGGATCGGGCTGACATGAGGGGCGTCCGCCATCGTCAGCATCTTGTAATCGATGTAGTTCGAGTTCAGCATCGTTCCGGTCCGTTTATCATAGAAGAATTCTTCCGTCAACGTCTCGCCGGTTCCGATATACACACCGCCGATCTGCTGGCTCTCGGCACCGGAGGCGTGCAAAACCTGGCCTACATCGTTCGCAATGACCAGATCGAGCACCGTCACTTTGCCGGTCTCCAGGTCGACCTCAACTTCCGCGAACCATGCACCATATCCGATCCCGGTCACGGTCTTGTTATTGTTGCGGACATTGCGTCCGGTGATCGGGACACAGTCGTCCTCCATCATGACATCCCGTGCGTCAATGCAGATGTACGGTTCCGTCTTCTTGAAGATCTTACCATCCCTGATATCAAGCAGTTCTTCCTTGATATTCATCATTTCGGATGCCCGCTCGATAAACTGCCGTTTGACATCCAGCGCTGCCCCAACGATACACTCGGACAGGATGAATGAGACTACGCTGTCGGTCGGCGGGCAGTCCCTGAGTCCCATCTCCGTATCTCCGTCCGACACCCATTTGATATCGTCCGGGGTCGTGTTCAGAAACGCCAGATTATCAGCGCATGCCATGACCGCCGCGCTGTTGCCTCCGGAGCCTGTTTCTTTGGTCGGAGCATTTAAGATCACGGACAGGTCCGGGTTGACCCGGATCGTGGTCTCGATCCTGCCCCGCTCATTCTCCTGCCACTCCGCGTGCCACTGATTGTGCAGGGTCATGCCCATGCCTCTCATCTTGTGTCCGTCGATCAGCGGTCCTTCTCCCGTCTTATGACGGCGCTCCCATCCGAACTCCTCCGCTGCGGTATCAAGAACGGAAGCGATGCTGGCATTCGGCTGCGGATCGAAGGAATTCCCGAAGCTCTTCTTATAGATCGTGATCGGATCGATATCCAGCGCCTCAGCCAGTTCATCGACGGCCTGACCAAGCGGGAAGTTCTGCTGTACGTTCCCGATGCTCCTGAAAACGCCGCCCGGGATCCGGTTCGTGAAGTAGACCCGGCTCCTCATGCGGACGTTTTCGACCGGGTAGAACAGGCGCGGGATCCCTTCTGCGTTCATGAATCCCGTCAGTGCGTAGCCGGTGACCGCAGAGTAGGCTCCATTGTTGGCGATGCCGTCAAAATCCAGGGCGGTCACAGTACCGTCCTTCTTGCCTCCCGCTTTGATGCGGAAGTTGATCATGGTGCGCGTCTCGGCGAATTCCTCATGCACGTTCATCTTATATTTCACAGGGCATCCGGTCCGCCTTGCCAGGATCGCGGAGAGCAGGAAGAAGTTCCACTCACCGAGATTCCACTTGCCCATGTGGGCGCCGCAATTCGTATTATGCACACGGATCTTCGCCAGCGGCAGGCCCAGCATGTCATGCAGATGCATCCTCACCTGATCGGAATAGTAGTGGTTGGTCCATACCTCGATCTTGTCGTCGATCCATTCGCACATACAGCCGCGGAAGTCCAGCGTCCCCTGGGTGGAATTGCCTCCAAAGGTCTCATCGACTTCTATGACAGCATCCGCTTCGGCAAAACCTTTTTCTACGTCCCCTTTATCGACGACCACGTTGTCGATGGCATGCCCTCCGTCCAGATCGTCACGGTGCGGCAGCTGGTTGCTCGCCGGGTCCGCCTCCGGATGCAGGATCTTGGCCTCCGGTCTCTGCGCTTCCCACGTTTCGAGAAATGGCGGCGCAATTTCCCAGTCGATCTTGATCAGCCTCAAGGCTTCTTCCGCGATCTCCCGTGTATCCGCGGCGACCGCGACGCCGATCAGATCCCCTACAAACCTGGATGTGTCGTCCAGTACATGGCGGTCGAACCATTTCGGAACGGTCTCCCTGTGATACGGCGTGATCGCGGTATCGGTCCAGGAATTGGTCGTCGGCGGCATTGCCATGATCTCGGGATCATCGTAACGCAGGATCGCCCTCACACCTTCCAGTGCCTCTGCCTCCGTAGTATCCATGGAGCGGATCTTCCCGTTCGCATGCGGCGCGTTCAGGATCGCCATGTGCAGCATCCGCGGGACCTTCGCGTTGATCGTGATATCATCGAAAAACCTGGTCCGCCCCATCGCTTTCTCTTTGGCATCTATCTTAGGCAGATAGGAACCGACGTATTTTCGGTTCACGCGGGGTACATATCTGTATTTCATTTATTTCCCCTCCTCACTGATCGCCTGGGCTACTTTCTCGACCGCGTGCTCTATGCCCTGATAGACCCCGCAGCGGCAGACATGCCCGGAGAGGCCATCCCTGATCTCTTCCCTGGTCGGATGCGGGTTTTCCGAAAGCAGACTCTTCGTCTCCAAAACAAATCCGGGTGTACAGAAACCACATTGCATAGCTGTTCCGTACCCCGGATCCGTCTCATTCGCAAATGCCAGGATCACCGGGTCGTCTGCAGGCAGTCCTTCGATGGTCGTGATCTCACACCCATCTGCTTCGACCGCCAGCATCATGCAGGACAGCACGGATCTGCCATTCAGCAGAACCGTACAGGCACCACATGCCCCTTGTTTGCAGGAGAGCCTCACCCCCGTGAATCCCAGTCGCTCCCGAAGGAGTTCAGAGAGCGTCTCCGTCACCTCGAAATCTTTCCCGGGGATCAGCGTATAGTCCCTGCCGTTGATTCTCATATTGATTCTTTGACCGCTCATAACGTTACCTTCCCTGCTCATTACAATAATACTATAGAGTTATTATAGCACAGAGTATTGTACTAATGTGATAAAGTAATTATTATCTTCTTTTTATGTGGGGGCTGGTCGCGCCCAAAACGGGAATAAAAAAATGCTGGGTGATTTTTCTTGAATCAGCTGTAAATTATTGGAATCACAAGGCGGTCCAAACTGAGTTGTTGTAAAGATCACGGTGATTCGAGGTAGTTTTTACAACAAATGAGCGGAAGATTGTAAGGAAACATATGTTCGAGAGCGGTTTTTACAACGGTTTTACCATAATTTGGGACTGACCAGCCTTTGGAAGAGTTTAAGGGCATCAAGGAACGGATATAAATGCTTCGTGGAGAGAGCATCGTTGACATGAAAAAAATGCGTTGTAAGTTTTGCCCTGAAACCACATGATTTTTACAATTTTCGAAGGAAAAGTTGTAAAAATGGGGTCGAAACCGGCCGTTCTTTACAATTCCGAGCCACTGGATGGCATAAGCGTCTGCCCACCTAATATATACACGATCTCGATCGGATTATTGATCCGCGGGATGAAACCGGCGGTGTTAGCGAGGCCCCGGGAGATGACCATGCGGTCGTGGATCCCGGAGGTGAGTTTCGGCAGGAAGCCCTGGCCCGGGGCGAACAAGCCTTTGCCGAGAAAACGCCA
>JAFRLD010000069.1 GCA_017431395.1 Bacillota bacterium
ATTGTCCGCCGTTCCTTTCGGCGCGAAATACCGGCTGATCGACTTCAGCCTGAGCAATATGGTCAATGCGGACATCGGCAGTGTCGGCCTGATCATGAGCCAGGACTATGACAGCCTCATGCACCACGTCCAGTCCGGTGCCGAGTGGGACCTGGACCGTAAGAATGGCGGTCTGAGATACCTGCCGCCGCTGTCCTCCGCAGGAAGCTCGCTGCCGCATGGCTCCAGGCTTCAGGTGTTGCAAAACAACGCATTCTACCTTCGTCAGCTGAAGGAAAAATATCTGATCCTCTGTGGGACCGGCTATGCGGGCAGCCTGGATTTCAAGGCACTTCTGCAGGGCCACATCGATAGCGGCGCAGACGTCACCTGTCTCTTCTGCCGGAATGTCGTCAACGGCACGCCGCTGTACCAGCGGATCGGCCTGGATACAGATCCGGATGGCAGGATCCGTTCCTTTGACCCCGCGCAGGCAGAAGCCCTGGCCAGCGAGCTGACCATGAACACCTGTGTCATCGAGCGGGAACTCCTGCTGAACATGCTTGAGCCCCTGTCCCGCAACCCGCGTGGCCTGACACCGCTGGAAGCTCTCCAGGAGATGCTGGTGACGAAAAAAGTCTATGCCTATTTCACAGACCGGCACGTCATCTATCTGGAGGACCTGCCCTCTTATCTGAGCGGCAGTCTGGCGCTGCTGGACCGCGAGACCCGTTCCCGGGTATTCCACAGTGACTCCGGTCCGGTCATCACTAAGACCAAGGACAGTCCTGCGACCCGTTACGGCAAGGATGCGAAGGTCTCGAACTGCATGATCGCGGACGGCGCCGTCATCGAAGGCGAGGTCAAGAACTGTATCATCTTCCGGGGTGCCCGGATCAAGAAGAATGCGATCGTCGAAAACAGTGTGATCATGCAGGATTCCACAGTGGGCGAAGGGGCGCATCTGAATTACGCCGTTCTGGACAAGGAAGTCATCATCAGTGATGGCCGGCTCCTGTCCGGTTACCTGACCCACCCGTTCTTCTGCGGCAAGGGAGAGCGTATTTGATCACACTGACCCGATTTGAATTTGACCTGAAGAAAAGAACAAAAAATAACGTATATGATAAAAGTAATTCATGATATCACCCATAGGATGTTTCGGGATCCGGCCGGCGCGATGCAGGCCGGATCTCCGGTTTTATTGACGCTTCTGATCTCCGGTGAACCGCCGGAGTCTAAGCTTTATCTGAAGATCCAATCCGACAAAGGCGGGCAGATCCGGACGGTCCCCATGCACGAAACGGTTTCCCCGGATCCTTCCTTCAATGCCTGGACTGCGAGCTATACGCCCTCCGGGCTGGGACTGCTCTGGTATTGGTTCGAGCTTCGGACAGAGGCATCCCCCGCCTGGAGCGAAGGAGCAGACAATGGTGAGGCAGAAGAAGGCAGTGAACCCCTCCTCATCGGCTGTGATTCACAGACACATCAGGCTGCCATCCTGGACAGCCCCCATGCCTGGCAGCTCACGGTATACGACCCCGCCTATCCGGATCCGGACTGGATCCGGGGAGGTGTGTTCTACCATATCTTCGTAGACCGTTTCGCGAAAGCCGGACCGCCTGTGCGGATGGGCGGCAAGATCACGCGCTCCGACTGGGGCGGCGAACCGGTATGGGAACCGGATCCGAACGGCGAGATCCTGAACAACGATTTCTTCGGCGGAAACTTCGCCGGCATTCGGGAGAAGCTCCCTTATCTGGCAGATCTGGGCGTCACCTGTCTTTATCTGAGCCCGATCTTCGAAGCGTATTCCAGCCACAAATATGACACTTCAGATTATTTGAAAGTCGACCCCATGTTTGGGGATGAAGCCGGGTTTACCAGCCTTTGCGAAGAGGCGAAAGCCCTGGGCATGCGCGTCATCTGTGACGGCGTATTCTCCCATACCGGCTCTGATTCGCGTTATTTCGACATCTATGACCGGTACGGCGACGGAGCGCTCCATCACCCGGACTCTCCTTACCGCGACTGGTACTATTTCGAGCATGACACCTGGCAGAGCTGGTGGGGCATCAAAACCCTTCCCAGGGTCAACAAGGAGATCCCTTCCTACCAGAAGTTCATCACGGGCAAAGACGGCGTGATCCGTCACTGGCTCAGAGCCGGCGCTTCCGGCTGGCGGCTCGACGTTGTAGACGAACTGCCGAAGGCCTTCCTTGAGAAGCTCACGGCAGCGGCTAAGGCCGAAAAGAACGACGCACTCATCCTGGGGGAAGTCTGGGAGGATGCTTCGAACAAGATCGCCTATGAAGAGCGAAAGGACTACTTCGAAGGGGATAAACTCGATTCTGTAATGAACTACCCTCTCCGGCGAGGCATCATCAACTATGTCCGGGAGGGCAACGCGTTCGGCCTGGCCGAAACGATGGAGATCATTCTGGCCCACTATCCGATGCGGGTCGTCCATGCTCTCATGAACATTCTCGGCACCCACGATACCGACCGGATCATCACGGCCCTCGCGGGTCAAAAGCTGGGCCCGGACGCAGGACGCGAAGAAAAAGCTGCGGTCCGTATGGATGCAGACGAATGGGCAGCCGGGATCCGGCGGCTCAAGATCGCGGTTGTTTTGCAGATGACCCTGCCCGGCGTTCCCTGCATCTATTATGGAGACGAGGCAGGTATGGAAGGGTATAACGATCCGTTCAACCGCAGATGCTACCCCTGGGGACATGAAAACAAAGAGATCCAGGACTGGTACCGGCGCGTGATCCGCATCCGCCGCGAAAGCGACCTTTATGTGGACGGTGACTATCGGGCCATCGCCGCGCATGACGGGCTATATGCCTTCGAGCGGACTAAGGAATCGGCGGACGGATCCGGAAGTTCCCATAGCTCCGGCGGCTCCCGCAGTATCGGCGGGCTCCGGCGGCAGATCACCGTCACGAACTGCAGTCCGCAGCATCAGGTCCTGCCTTTGTTCGGGCTCTGGAGAGACCTCCTGAGCGGGGTCACGGTCTGCGATGAAGCCATTGTCATGCCGGGACAGGCGATGATCCTCGCTCCCGTGTGATCTGCGTTCTGAGCGTCACTGACCGGCATTGAAGGAGACTCTAAATGACTTTACCGCTCACGATCTGGATCCTCCTGGCTGCAGCGGCGATCTGCTGCGCTGTTGGATTCTATAAATATGTGTACTTTATCTCTATCGGGTATGGCTTCGCTATCGCCGGATGCGGGATCGCTCTGTTGATCATGTATCCGGGGGCACTGACCTGGGGCACGCTAGCTGCCTGCATCCTGTTCGTTATCTATGGCTGCCGGCTCAGCGGGTATCTGCTGTACCGCGAGATGAAGTCCGCTTCGTATAACCGCCACATGAAGGGGGAGATCAAGAGCGGTGATTCCATGGGAGTTGGTGTGAAGATCGCGCTCTGGATCAGCTGCGCGATTCTCTATGTCCTGATGGTCTCCCCGGTGTTTTACCGGCTGGTGAACGGGAACGGCACGGATGCGTTCGTGATCATCGGGCTGGTGCTCATGGCCGGAGGCATAGTTCTCGAGAGCGCCTCCGACCTCAGCAAAAGCATGCAAAAAAAGAAAAATCCCGGCCGCATCTGCGACCAGGGGCTCTTTCGCTTCGTGCGCTGCCCGAATTATTTGGGCGAGCTGATTCTTTGGACCGGCGTATTCGTGAGCGGCATCACGTCTTTTTCTGGCGCGGGCCAATGGATCATCGCCATTCTCGGATACCTTGGCATTATCTACGTCATGTTTAGCGGCGCCCGGCGACTCGAGCTGCGCCAGAACCGCCTCTATGCAGA
>JAFRLD010000001.1 GCA_017431395.1 Bacillota bacterium
CTCAGCTGCAGGTCTTCCGGCTTGATCCCGGCTTTTTCGACCGCTTCCGCGATGGTCAGGGCATAGGACGGTGTGCAGCAGAGCACGTCGCTCTTCATATCCTGCATGAACATGATCTGGCGGGCCGTATTACCTGTGCTCATCGGCAGCACGGTCGCGCCGATCGCCTCAGCTCCTGCATGGGCTCCAAGTCCGCCTGTGAACAGGCCGTATCCATAAGAGATGTGGGCCACATCATTCGCGCCGATCCCGCACATGGTCAGTCCTCTGGCCACAGCTTCCGCCCAGTCATCCATGTCCCCCTGGGTATAGCCGATGATTTTTGGCTTGCCTGTGGTTCCCGAAGAGGACTGGATACGGACGATATCCTTCATCGGGGCTGCCGTCAGTCCCATGGGATAATTCTCCGCCAGGTCTTCCTTCGTGATAAACGGGAGGAGTTCAATGTCCTCCAAAGTCTGGATATCCTCCGGCTTCACTCCGGCCTTATCCATCTTAGCGGCATAATACGGCACTTTCTCATACTCGTATTTCACCGTCTCCTGCAGCCTCTCCAGCTGCAGCTTGCGCATCGTTTCACGGTCTGCGCATTCCATTTCCTTGTTCCAGATCATACCTACTTCTTCCTTTTTCCTTTCGTCTGTGGTTTCTTATTTCGCTGTCGCTCATTGTGACGACCCTTCTATACGACTTGCGCCTTGCCGATCAGCCTTCGTCCTTCGGACTCGCCTTCTCGGGGCGAAAAGCATAAGGGGTCCCATCAATTCGCTGTCGCTCATTGTGGCGACCCCATTAACTGTCCCTTCATAAATGCGAACTTGTTCATATCCACAAACTTCTCCTTCACGCTACCTTCTATCACCTTGAGCCACGCATCCGTGCTAAAAGGTAATCTCCGTGAAGCAGCTCCAAGAAGTACTACATTTACGGCCTTGCTGCTTCCGGCATCCACCGCGACCTGCGTGGCATCGAAAGCTTTTATCGTACCGGCATGGTCCTCTAAGAACTGGTCCATGTTCTCCGGGTTTTTGGCCTGTCCCAGGATGACGGGCATCGGCAGGATCTGCTGCGTATTGACAAAAAGTGCGCCATCCGGTTTCAGGTAAGGAAGCCAGCGATAAGCTTCCAGTTTCTCGAATGCGAGAATGATGTCCGCTTCACCTTCTTCGATCAAAGGCGAGCCGACTTTATCATCGCTTATTTTCACATGGGTCACAACGCTTCCGCCCCTCTGGGACATCCCGTGGACCTCACTCAGTTTCACATCATATCCGCTGTCCAGGGCGAGCTTGCCGAGCAGCACGCTCGCGAGCAGGGTCCCCTGTCCTCCGACTCCGACGATCAGAATATTCGTGTTCATTTATTTTCCCTCCTTCGAAGTCTGGTCAATGGCATCAAACGGGCATACCCGGGTGCAGAGTCCGCAACCCACGCAGGTATCGGAAACGATGTATGGTCTTCCGTCTCTTACCTCAATGGCCGGGCATCCGATCTTCATGCACTGGCGACAGTTCTTGCAACGGTCTGTGATCACGTTCGGGATGTTCGGCTGCTTCACGATCATAGCGCACGGACGCTTCGTGATGATCACGGACAGTTCATCTCTGGCGGTCTCTTCCTTCACGACCTGCTCCAGGTCCTTCACGTCGAACGGATCGATCTCGACCACATGTTTCACACCGCAGGCCTGGCAGAGCGTCTTCAGATCGATGGCCGGAGCCAGCTCTCCCTTGGCGTTCTTTCCGGACGCGGGGTTCTGCTGGTGGCCTGTCATGCCGGTGATCCGGTTGTCCAGGATGATCACGGTGCCTTTCGCTTCGTTATAGCACATATTGATGAGGCCGGTGATCCCGGAATGCAGGAAGGTGGAATCCCCCAGGACCGCCACGGTATTTGTCTTATCCCCTGTGGCCTTCTCGAACCCATGGGCCATGCCGATGGATGCTCCCATGCAAAGGGTCGAATCCATAGCCGAAGTCGGCGGCAGGGCGGCCAGTGTATAGCAGCCGATGTCACCGAACACGGTGGTCTTTAGCTTACTGAGCACATAGAACAGGCCCTTATGCGGACAGCCGGCACAGAGAAGCGGCGGACGTCCGGGAGCATCGCTCGTATCCACAGTTTCCTCGCCGGAATCCTTTCCGAACGCCTGACGGATCATGCGGGCGCTGTATTCCCCCTGGATGGTGAACATATCCTTGCCGCCTGCGACCGGGACGCCCCAGGAACGGATCTGCTCCTCGATAAAAGGCTGGCCTTCTTCGATCACATACAGCTTATCTACCTTCGAGGCGAACTCGCAGATCAGCTTCTTCGGAAGCGGATAAACAAGTCCCAGCTTCAGGAAGCTGGCTTCCGGCAGTGCATCTTTCGCATACTGGTAGCAGATCCCGCTCGTGATGATGCCAATGGAGGTATCTTCCCCCATCTGCACGTCGTTGATCTCCCATTCGCAGGAGTCCTCCGCGATCTGGCCCAGCCTTTGCTCCTGCGCCACGTGGAGCTTCCTCGCCATAGCCGGCATAGCCACGTACTTCATGAAATTCTTCTCATATGGGATCAGATCACGCTGCACGCGTTCTCCTTCTTCTACGATTCCCCTGGAGTGAGAGATCCTCGTGCCCGAACGGAGCAGCACGACCGTATCGTATTTCTCGCTGATCTCATATGCCAGTTTGATATAATCCTTGCACTCCTGCGCGTCCGCCGGCTCCAATACCGGAACGCCGGCACTTCTGCCGTGGAATCTGGAGTCCTGTTCATTCTGGCTGGAATGGCATCCATTGTCGTCCGCCACCAGCACGACCATGCCTCCGTTGACGCCGGTGCAGGCCGCCGTGTAGAACGGGTCTGCCGCCACATTCAGACCTACGTGCTTCATGCAGCTGAGGGATCTGGCGCCGCCAAGAGATGCTCCCATCGCGACTTCAACGCCGACCTTCTCGTTCGGAGCCCATTCCACATGGATCTCATCGTATTTTGCCGCTGTCTCCGTTACCTCCGTACTCGGTGTCCCGGGGTAGGAGGATACGACGGTAACGCCCGCTTCCCAGGCTCCCCTGGCGAAAGCTTCATTGCCCAGCATGATTTTTTTACCCATAATATCCTGAATCACCTTTCTTTTATTCGCACTTCCTCAGAAGTTTTTCCCACTGCTCATCAACATACTGCTGTGTTTCTTCGATCATCCACTCATTGCCTTTTTTGAACATATGGCGGAACCGGCCCTGCAGGGACAGAAAATCCTCCACCGGGAGTTTCTTTCTCGGCTCATAGGTCAGACGCCACTCACCGCCTTCGATCTCATAGAGCGGCCAGACACAGGTATCCACCGCTGCCTTGCAGATCTTCGGCAGGTCCTGGGCCTCATACCGCCAGCCTCTGGGGCACGGCGCCAGCACATTCAGGAAGCAAGGGCCTTCGGTATAGATCGCCTTATAGGCTTTCGCGTGCAGGTCCCGGAAATCCCCGATGAAGGTCGTCTGGGCCGCATATGGGATGTTATGGGCCGCCATGATCTCCGTCAGGTTCTTCTTGTTCTGGACCTTGCCCGGGATCTCAGTACCGGCCGGGGATGTGGTCGCATCCGCGAACCGGGGCGTCGAGGACGCCCTCTGGATCCCTGTATTCATATAAGCCTCATTGTCATAGCAGACATAGACCATGTCGTGGCCCCGCTCCATCGCTCCGGACAGGGACTGCAGTCCGATGTCGTAGGTCCCGCCGTCTCCCCCGAAGGTGATGAACTTGAACGTGTCCTTGACCTTGCCTTTTTTCCTGAGCACGTTGTATGCCGCTTCCACGCCGGACAGCGTCGCGCCGGCATTCTCGAACGCGCTGTGGATGTAACTGTCGTAATAAGCCGTGTTCGGATAGATAAAGCTGGAAACCTCCAGACATCCGGTCGCATTGCCGACGACCGCCTTATCTTCTTCCTTCAATGCACGAAGCACGCCGCGGACCGTGATCCCCGCACCGCATCCGGCGCAGAGTCTGTGCCCCCCGGCCAGCCTTTCCGGCTTATTCACTTCTCTTTTCAGATTATATGCCATGATCGATCCTCACTTCTGTTATCAATCGTCTTGATCACTCCTGTACGTCCCTCGCGTCCCGTACGCCTATGTACCGGTAGATCTCTCCGGGATCCCCTGTCTCCGCGATCTTCGCAAGCTGTCCGAAGACCTCTTCAAAATGCTGTACGGTCACATCTCTTCCGCCGAGCCCATAGACATAGTTTATGGCCAGCGGGTGCTCCGGAAGATCATACAGGGTGCTTCTGGTCTCCGCGAACAGCGGACCGCCGCAGCCTGCGAAGCTGTCCGCTTTATCCATGACGGCGACCGCCTTCACATGCCGGAGCGCATTCTGCAGTGCCTCTGCCGGGAATGGCCGGAAGACCCTGACCTTGACCAGGCCCGCTTTCCTTCCTTCTTCCCTCAGCTGATCGACACAGGCCTTGGCTGTACCGGCGCTGGATCCGATCACGACGACCGCGATCTCTGCATCCTCCATCCGGTATTCCTCTATGAAGCCATAGTGGCGGCCGGTCATCGCTTCGAACTTCTCCGCGACGGCC
>JAFRLD010000070.1 GCA_017431395.1 Bacillota bacterium
CGGAATTTGTTGATGATCATTCCTTCGATCCGGTCTCTGTCCTCCGGCTCCATCAGCTCTGCCGTACCGTAGAGCTGGGCGAACACCCCGCCCCGGTCGATGTCTCCCACCAGGAGCACCGGCGCGTTCAGATACCGCGCCAGGCCCATGTTGACGATGTCGTTCTCCGCCAGATTGATCTCCGCCGGGCTGCCGGCACCTTCGATGACGATGATGTCGTTCTTTTCGGCCAGCTCGTCGAAGGCTTTCTTCACTTCCGGCAGGAGCTCCTTCTTGTAATGATGATATTCCATGGCGGACATCTCCGTACGGATCTCTCCGAGCACGATCACCTGGCTCCCCGTGTCGCTCGACGGCTTCAGCAGCACCGGGTTCATCCGCACATCCGGTTCGATCCCAGCCGCCTCCGCCTGCATGACCTGCGCCCGGCCCATCTCGAACCCGTCTCTCGTAATGTAGCTGTTCAGCGCCATGTTCTGGCTCTTGAACGGTGCCACCCTATATCCGTCCTGTTTGAAGATCCTGCAAAGGGCTGCGCACACCACGCTCTTGCCCGCATCGGACATGGTCCCCTGGATCATGATGCATTTTGTGTTCATTTCAATTCCTCCCGCAGCGCTGCCACCAGCTGCTCGTTCTCCTCATGCGTCCGCACTGCGATCCGGAACCAGCCATCGTCCAGCCCCGGATAATTGCTGCAGTTCCTTATCAGAATCCCCCGCTCGCGCAGCCGCTCGTCCAGTCCCGGCCCTGCAGGCCTGCCGGTTCCCGGCCCCGCATAAAACAGCAGGTAATTGGCTTCTCCATAGACCCGCTCGAAGCCCAGCTTCCGCAGTTGCTCCTTAAGCCATGGCCGCTCCTCATGCACGATGGCAAGACCCTTTCGGACATGCTCCTCCGCATCAAGGGCTGCGATCCCGGCTTCCTGCGCCAGGCTCGATACGTTCCAGGGCGGCCCGGCTGCCCGAAGCTTCTCTGTGATCTCCGCCCTGCAAAGGCAGTACCCCAGCCGCACTCCCGCCATACCATAAAGCTTGGTGAAAGCCTTCAGGATGATCACATCGCCCAGCATCGACCGCAGCGAATGCGCTTCCGGCTCCTCCAGGAATCCGTTGAAGCACTCGTCGATCACAAGGCTGGTCCCTGTCTCCCTGCACTTCTTCACGATCTTTCGCAAAAGCTGGTCATCCGTCGTCACCCCTGTCGGGTTGTTTGGCTCGCAGAGGAAAACGGCGTCGATTAAATCTCCGCCCTTAGCTCCGTCCCCTGCCGTTCCGATCTCGTCCAGGAAATCCTCCCCGATCCGGAATCCGTTCTCCTCCTTCAGAAGGTGTCGCCGGATCTGCCAGCCGTTCGCAGCAAACGCCGTTTCATACTCCGAGAAGGTCGGCGCCGTGATCAGGAGCGTGGGCCTACAGCCCGCCGGTCCGGAGTTTCCCGGCTCCGGCCCTAGGTCTCCCGGCTCCGGCTTCAGCACCTGTGCCAGCCGGAAGATGATATCCGCCGCTCCATTACCGCAGAAGATCTGCTCCGGCTGGACCTGCTCATAGCTGGCCAGCTTTTGGGTAAGGGCACGGCAAAGCGGATCCGGATACCGGTCCGCGGTCAGGCCAGCTTTTGCTATAGCCTGCTGCACCTCCTGCGGGATCCCGAGCGGATTCACATTCATGCTATAGTCCAGCGGCTCCCTGCCATATTCAATTGCGAACCCGGCCCAGTCACCGCCGTGGGTCAGTTTCTTTTCAGCCAATCTCTTCCTCCATATCAAACAAAAGCAAGCAGCAACCCCGTGCTCACCGCCATGGCGAGCAGCACGGAAAGGATCGACGCCGCGTACATCATCCGGTTCGTCCGCAGGATGTCCTGAGGCTCGATAGGCCGCAGGGGATCCCCGATGGTCGGCTTGTCGTAAAACTCACCGAAGTAATAAGCCGGTCCCGCGAGCTGCACCCCGAGGGCACCTGCACACGCCGATTCCGTCTGCGCCGAATTGGGGCTGGCATGGTTGCGGTTGTCGCGGCGCCAGATCTTCCAGGCGCCTTTCGCGCTCCGTCCGGTCAAAGCCGCCGCGCAGATCCAGAGCAGTGCCCCAAGCCGCGCCGGGATGTAGCCGGCTGCGTCATCCAGGTGGGCCGGAACCCGCCCGAAATCGATATACGTCTCATTCTTATATCCGACCATGCTGTCCATCGTATTGACCGACTTATAGGTCAAAGCCAGCGGCGCGCCCCCGATCATCATATAAAAGTATGGGGCGATCACGCCGTCCGAGTAATTCTCCGCCACGGTCTCCACTGCCGCCCGCGTGACCCCCGCTTTATCTAAAGCCTGGGTATCCCGGCCGACGATCCTTCCGACCGCCTTCCTTGCCGCGATGAGCCAAGCCGGATCACCGGCCCCGGCCGCATCCGCTTCCGGCCCCGGCTCCGTTGCATCCGCCTCCGGCCCCCCATCATCCATGGCGAGGCAGCGGTAAACGTTCTTCGCCTCTTTCGCGAGCCCGCGGATCGCCACCGCCTGCCAGCACCAAAGCGTGTGCAGCAGGAAGAAAACGATCGGGTGGATGATCCAGGCCAGAATACAGGCTCCGGCCGTAACGATAAAAGTCGTTACGGGGATCAGCGCCGCCATCACGGCACCGGCGGTCCTCCGGCCTTGCTGCGTCTCCGGGAAGATCTGGCGCAGGTGCTTCTCCAGGAAGGTGATCCCCTTCCCGATGATCACCACCGGGTGCGGCAGCTTCTCAGGATCGGCCAAAAGCAGGTCCAGCAAAAATCCGAATATGATAGATAGCTCAAACAAAAGCAGGAACAACATAGCCATCATCTCCCGGAACCTGCTGCGTACTTTCTGGCCGCGGCCGTGAAGCGTTCGGCCAGTTTGCCCCCTGCCAGATACAGATGCGGGAAGCCTGCATAGATCGTTTCGCCGGCGTATCCGAAGTGCCAGCGTTTGCCGTTGGAGTTTTTGGTCAAGGTCAGGTCCTCTCCCTGGGCCGTCGTATCCCAGTAATGAAATTCATGGACCGGGACCTCCTCCCCCGGACAAAACAGCATGCTTTCCTGTTCGCACGAAATCGTTCCATAGCCGAACCGGACCAGCTTGCCTGTCCCGGCGCCATGCCCCGGCAGAGCGCCGGCCATGGGCCAGCTCTCGCCGTCCGCATCCGCGAGGGTCTCCCCGAGATAAAGGAACCCGCCGCACTCGGCGATCGTAGGAAGTCCGCCCTGGATAGCCTCCCGAATAGAGGTGCGCATCGACTCGTTCTCCGACAGCTCCTTCCCGTAGAGCTCGGGATACCCGCCCGGGAGGTACAGGCCGGAAACTCCTTCAGGAAGCGCATGATCCTTCAGCGGGCTAAAATACACGAGCTCCGCTCCGGCATCCTCCAGAGCGAAAACCGACGCTGCATAAATGAAGTTGAAGGCTGCGTCTCTTGCGACGGCGATCCGGATTATATTAGTAGTGCGAGGTAGTACGTTTGTACTACCCTCCGCAGGTGGATCGTTCGACACGCCGGCTGCCTCCGGGTGCTCGAGCGCTCCGGCTGCCTCCGGGTGTTCGGTCGCGCCCGCTTCACCGCCGGCCATGCTGCCTGTTTCGCTTGCAGCTGTCTCGCATGTTCCGTGCGGGTCCGCCGCGGCCTCTCCGGTC
>JAFRLD010000071.1 GCA_017431395.1 Bacillota bacterium
AGGCAGATGGGTGGACGAACCCGATCTCCGTGGCGGCATCTGAAAACGCGGCGGCCATTCCGGTCGTCGTCT
This sequence comes from Bacillota bacterium, assembly GCA_017431395.1. GTDB lineage: Bacteria > Bacillota > Clostridia > Peptostreptococcales > Anaerovoracaceae > Lentihominibacter. Next base: position 73 of record JAFRLD010000071.1, read on the forward strand.
CGAAAACCGTAGGCGGCAAGACCTACACCAGGACTTATTCGTTGAATACGGCCACGCTGTCCAACAACGCGAATCTGGCGGAGATCGTGATCAACGCCAGCAATACCAGAACAAAAAACCATATAGGATATGATCCGGCATTTGATGCCGGGGTGACGGATTATGTCAGCAGGACCTATGATGGAGAAAATCCCTTCCTGAATCTCTGGCTGCAGACCGCGGATCCGGAGGCACAGGTCCGGGTTCTCCCGACCAATAATGTGGGTAACAGTGCTCCATACTATAACTTGAATGAGGATGGGAGCATCGAGGCTGCCAGCAATGGGCGGTATCCGGTCTACTGGGTCACCGGAGAGATCACCTCAGAGGTGGATGTGGAAGTCACGGCACCTAGCGGGAAAGTGACGAAGACCTATCACGTGACGATGGTGCGCGGCAGCGACCATCTGGATGTCGGCAGGACGCCGCTGAAGCTGTCACCTTCGTCCATGACCCTCTATACCAGCGGGCAAAACAGGACGGCTGGCGTCACCGTCAGCTACGGAGGGGAGAACGTGACAGGGGAATGCACCTTTGAGAGTACGGATCCTGAGGTCGCAACGGTGGATCCGGGCGGGATCATCACCGCCGTCTCCCGGGGCGATGCGGAGGTCTGGGTGCGCTACGCACCTCAGAACCGCCGGGCCAGAGTCCATGTGGAAGTGACCGATCCGACGCTCAGTCCCCCAACCGCAAGCCTGCGTTCCGGAACCTATACGGAGCCGATCGAAGTAGCACTGACTGCTCCCGGAGCCGGTGCGGATGTCCGGTATGTGATGGGGGCGCCTGAGGAGGATCTGGCGGCGCCGACCTCCACCGGAGGAACGAAATATGAGGCTCCGATCACCATCGGGGAACAGGGCAAGGTGGTCAGCGTGAAGATCCGGGCCATAGCCTGCGGCGAAGGGTATGCGAAGAGCTATCCGGAAGATTTCATCTATACGGTGGATCTGACCGGCGGAACAGTACAGGAAGCGGGTGTTTCGCTTTCGCCGGGCAGCATTTATATAGCAGAGGAGGATCAGGCACTGCTTGCGGCGCTGCCGAATGGTACCGGATACGAAGCGGTCACAGCCGCCTTGTCCGGGATACAGGCCCATGTGCTCATGAACGAAGCCTATGCTGCGGAGCATGGGGGCGAGACGGAGATCATGGCAGGCATCGTCTGGGAAAACGAAGCCGGATATGATTATGATCCGGCGAATACAGGGACGCAGCGTTTCCTCGCCCGCGGTCAGGTGGCTCTGCCGGATGGGATCGACAGCCGGGGCAGGAACCTGGAGATCCTGATGCCGGTCGGCATCACAGCCGTCCCGCCGGGAAAGGTCACGGCAGTTTCTGCAGTAGCCGGCGCGAAGACGAAGTCGATCACAGTGACCTATAAAGCGGTCCCCGGCGCAGAAGGCTACAAGATCGCTTACCGCAAGGCCGGCAGCAGCTGGAAATACAAGAAGGCTTCCGGCACCAGCTGCAAGATCACAGGGCTTGCTGCCGGAGGATGCTATGAGGTCAGGGCCTGCGCCTTGAACAGCGGAGGGGAAGGGGCCCTGAGCAAGTCCAGCTTTTGCATGATCGCGGCTACGACGCTTAAGGTGACGGCCGGGAAGAAATCCTTCACGGCGAAGATGAAAGCGACGGGGAAGGCAAGCGGTTATCAGATCCGCTTCAGTCTGAAAAAGACCATGGCGGGAGCGAAGACGAAGAAAACGAAGAAGACTTCCCTCACGGTGAAGAAACTGAAAGCGAAAAAAGTCTATTATGTGGAGGCTGCGCCTTACAAGGTCATCAGCGGGAAGACCTACGTAGGCGAGCCGGTCGTGAAGAAGGTGAAGACAAAATGAGTCAGGCATTGCTGAAAAAAACAAAGCAGAAAAAACACAGGACCATCGGGATCGTTGTCCTCCTGGTCGTGCTGGCGGCGCTGGCATGCGCTGGATTCGCGCTTCACCAGGGCAGCGGGACGGCGGGGACGGTCAGCATCTGCGTGGACTGCAGCGACCTGTCGCAGCAGATGGACAAGCTCCAGAAGGAGGAGATCCGGGACTACATTCCGGCGGACGGGATGATCCTGCCGGAGACGGAGTATGAGTTCGCGGAGGGAGCGACCGTCTATGACTGCCTGTATGAGACGTGCCGGGAAAACGATGTCCAGCTGGAGAGCACGGAGGATTCCATGTATCACTCCCGGTATGTGGAGGGCAT
>JAFRLD010000072.1 GCA_017431395.1 Bacillota bacterium
CAGATGCTGGGCGACCTCTGTAACGATCCGCCTGCCGTCCAGATTGATCTCGACTGCGTTCAACAGTTCCGGCATCTCATCTTCCTTGAACTTGATATCGATGACAGGACCGATGATTTGATGTATTCTTCCCTTGTTCATTGTATTTCAGCCTCCTGACCGCTGCAGTTAGTTCTGAGCTTCGGCGCCGGCTACGATCTCGATGATCTGATCGGTGATCGCCGCCTGCCGCGCCCGGTTGTAATTGAGGTTCAGCATATTCAGCATTTCCCTGGCGTTGTCGGTCGCGCTCTCCATGGCGGTCCTCCGCGCCGCGTGCTCGCAGGTCGCCGATTCGATGACCGACGCGTACAGCTCCATCTCCACGTATTTGGGAATGAGATAGTTGAAGACCACTTCCGCCGACGGTTCATACTCCGTTTTCTGACTGGCGCCGGAGACCGTCTTCTCCTCCTCGATACGGAAGGGGAGGAGGGTCTTCTCCGTGACCTTCTGCTCCATGGCGTTGACAAAGGCCGTATAGATCAGGACCACCTTGTTGATCCTGCCCTCATCGAACATTTTGATGAGAGGCCCGGAGATCTCCTCCGATTCCAGAAAAGAGATCGTCTCCGGGGCAGCCAGGTAGGAACTGTAGATGTCATATCCACGTTTCTCAAAATATTCCAGCCCTTTGCCGCCGATCGCTATGATATGAGGTGATCGGTTCTCCGAGTCGATCACTTCCTGAGCCCGCTTCAGCACATTGGTGTTGAAACCGCCGCACAGGCCCTTGCTGCTGGTTATGACGATATATGCGGTTTTTTCCTGTTTCCGGCTGTTATCCAGATACTTGGTCGGAATATCAGCACTGGTCTGAAACAGCTCGCTGATCGTTTTTGTGATAAAAAGCGAATTCTCATGGGTCTCCTCATAGAGTTTTCTCGCCTTCCGAAGCTTGCCTGCGGAGATCAGCTTCATGGAATTGGTGATCCGCTCTGTGCTGGAGACAGACTTGATCCGCCTTTTGATGTCCTGCATCGATTGCTTTGCCATTATTCAGCCTCCGGCTGTATGATCGGTTCCCTGTGTCTGCTCTTGAGATATTTCTCAGTGAACACCTCTATGGCGCCCTTCAGTTTCTCTTCTACATCCGGCAGGATCTTTCCCTCGATCCGGATGCTGTATCCGATTTCCGGGTGAGCTTCGGACATGTATTCCAGGAACTCTTTCTCGTAATCGCTGACGTTCTCAGCTCCCACTTCCTCCATGTAGTGACCTGTCGCCGCGTAGAGGATCATGACCTGATCTTCCACGGCCAGGGGCCGGTACTGGGGCTGCTTCAGGATCTCCATCAGGATCTCTCCGTGGTCCAGCCGTTTTTTGGTCTCAATGTCGATGTCGGATCCGAACTGAGAGAAGCTGGCCAGTTCCCGGTACTGAGCCAGTTCCAGTTTAATGCTGGAAGCCACCTGCTTCATTGCCTTGATCTGAGCGTCTCCTCCGACCCGGGATACGGAGATGCCGGCATTGACCGCCGGCCGCTGGCCCGAGAAGAAGAGCTCCGTCTCCAGGTAGATCTGTCCGTCGGTGATGGAGATGACGTTGGTCGGGATATAGGCCGAAACATCTCCCGCCTGGGTCTCGATGATGGGCAAGGCCGTCAGGCTTCCGCCTCCCTCGGCGTCAGACAGCTTGGCCGCTCTCTCCAGCAGTCTGGAGTGGAGATAAAAAACATCGCCCGGGTAAGCTTCCCGTCCCGGCGGTCTCCTCAGCAGCAGGGACATGGCCCGGTAAGCCACTGCATGCTTGGAGAGGTCATCGTAAACAATCAGCACATCCCAGCCCTGCCGCATGAAGTGTTCTCCCATAGCGCAGCCCGCGTAGGGAGCAATGTACTGCAGAGGCGCCGCATCGGATGCTGTCGCGCTGACGATGATCGTATAGTCCATGGCCCCCTTTTCTTCCAGACTTTGCTTCAGCTGGGCGACCGTCGACGCCTTCTGGCCGATGGCCACATAGATACAGATGACGTCCTCCCCTTTCTGGTTGATGATCGTATCGATGGCGATGGCCGTCTTGCCGGTCTGCCGGTCTCCGATGATCAGCTCCCGCTGGCCTCTTCCGATGGGGATCATGGAGTCGATAGCTTTGATCCCCGTCTGCAAAGGCTGGTTGACCGATTTTCTGGCCAGCACGCCGGGAGCCGGACTCTCCACCGGGCGTCTTGCTTCCGCCCTGATCTCTCCCCTGCCGTCCAAAGGCTGGCCCAGGGCATTGACGACTCTGCCGATCAGAGCCTCCCCGACGGGAACTTCCACTACAGCCCCAGTCGGTTTGACGATATCCCCTTCCTTGATATTCCTGTCAGAGCCCAGAATGACAGCGCCTACATTGTCTTCCTCCAGATTTTGCGCCATACCGAAGGTGTCATCGCCGAACTGAAGCAGTTCTCCTGCCATACAGTTATCCAGTCCGTAGACCCGGGCGATACCGTCACCCACCTGGATGACGCTGCCGAAATCGGTGACATCCAGCTGGCTCTTATAGTCCTTGATGTGTTCCTTTATGACCGAACTGATCTCATCAGGTCGCAAATTCATGTATTCCTCCTATGATCTCCTCATATCTGCCTGCAATTCGTCCAGCTTCTTCCGGTAGGACGCGTCGATGATCCTGCCGTCGATAAAGACCTTGACTCCCGCCAGAATCCCGGCATCCATCTCGTTGGTCAGATGGACCCTGGTCTGGAGAAGCCGGGAGACTTGTCCCTCGATCTCGGACAGGCGCATATCATCCAGTCCGACCACAGACAGGACCGTTCCGTAAAGGACGCCGTCCTCCTTTTCGTGCAGACTGCGATAGGCCTTCATGATGCTTTCGAACCGGCCGGCCCTTCTCTTATCGATCAGGACAAACAGGAAGTTGAGCAGTTCCCTGCAGATCCGGTCCTCAAAAATAGACCGAAGCACCCGCTTCTTCTCATCAGCGGCGATCCCCGGATAGGCGATGAACTTTTTCAGATCGGGTTCTGCCTTCAGGATCTCCACCAGCTGCATTCCTTCCTCCAGGATCTGCTGCTCCAGATCTCTTTCTCTGGCGGCTTCGATCAGGGCTGTCGCGTAGGTCAGATCTACTGCTAATTCTGCCATTGTACTTTCCTCGCCTTATCGATCACTTCATCAATGATCGCTTCGTGTCCTTCTTTCTCGATTTCGTGCTCGACGACCTGCTCAGCAGCCATGATCACCATGTCCACGATCTCCTGTCTGAGTTCATCCATGGCCCTGGCCTTCTCAAGTTCAGCCGCTTCTTCCGCCCGCTTGACGATATCCGAAGCCTTCTGATTGGCCTCATCAATGATCTGCTGGGCCTGCTTGTCCGCCCGCTTCTTGCCATCGCGGATGATATCGCGGACTTCGTCCTCAGCATTGGCTATCCGGCGCTCGTACTTGGCCATCTTGGCATCCGCCCGGCGACTTTCGATCGCAGCCTTGTCATAGGCGTCCTTGATGTTCTGCTTTCTGGCTTCGATAGCCCCAAGGAAGGGCTGGTACAGAAACTTGCCCAGAACACCGACGAGTATGAGGAAGTTGATGATGACAAATATGATTTCCTTCAGGTTTAATCCTAATGCGTCAAGCATTATAAATTCCTCCCTTGTTCTCTGCTGCCGTTACATCTTGGCCAGAAGCATGAAAGCCAGAACCAGGCCGTAGATCGTCAGGGACTCCATGAATGCGAAAGCAAGGATCATGTTGGTTCTCAGCTGTCCCATCATTTCCGGCTGACGGGACATTCCTTCCAACGCTTTGCCTCCCGCGTTGCCCATGCCGATTCCGGGGCCCAGAGTCGAAAGGCCGATTGCTAAAGCCACTGCCAGCGCGATTAATCCTGTTGTCATGTTGATTGCTCCTTTCAAATTGAAATCACGTTTATTAAAGATCTGTTCTCGACAGAGATCTGTCATATTCAGTGCTGATCGATGGGAAGAGTCGTTTCCTTCTCCACAGCTTCACCGATGTAGATGGCCGTCAGCAGGGCGAATACCACTGCCTGGATCAGTGCCAGGATGACGACCAGGAACTGCATCACCACCGGAAGCAGGACCGGACACAGCTCCCGAAGTACATCCACGACCTGCTCATCTCCGAAGGTGTTCCCATAGAGTCGGAAGGTCAGGGAGATGGGCTTGGCCAGCTCATCCATCAGCATCAGGGGAAGGATGAATACAAAAGGCTGGATCATCCTCTTGTAGGTTCCCATGCCGTGGTGCTCCCGGATGCCGATCAGCTGGACCAGGATGATGACCATCAGAGCCAGCCCCGCCGGGAAGTTGATGTCACTGGTCGGCGCCTGGAATCCCGGCGCCTGCCCCGCGAAGGGCAGCAGTCCCGAATAGTTGCAGATCAGGATGTAGATAAAGAGGGTCCCCACCAGAGGGAAGTATTTCCTGCACATTTCCTCACCCATCAGTTCGCTGAAGAAGCTGTGCAGTTTCTCAATACCCATTTCCACCATGTTCTGCAGGGGCGCCGGATCTTCGACGGAGATATGGCGGCTGACGAAAATGGCCGCCGCGCAGATCAGAATGGTGATGACGCTGGATGTGATCATGGCGTCGGTCATACCGATGCTGTGAAGGATGCTGATCATGATGCTCCCTCCTCTTTCACGTGGCCGACGATCTCGCTCACCGGCGCCATCTTCCCTGTCAGGCTCAGCATGACAGCCGCCGCTATCATCACAGCCATAAAATCCCAGGGAAGCTGATCCCTTAACAAAAAAACAATAAGAAGGGTCACGACATTGATGGCATAGCTGATCCCCATGTGCTGATACAAAACTCCTGTCGCTATCTTCTTATTACTCTTCAGTATTCTTTTCCAAAGTGCCGCATATTTGATGTAGCCGATCGCACTGCCGTATGCTGCTCCGGCAAGTGCTCCCATGATGTAGGAAAACACAGATCCTCCTATCTGTAAATGCTGTTTGCTCCTGTCAAGCAGAGTCTAAACGACTTTTTGGCTTTATGTCAATAAAGTATTTATAAACATTCATAAGTCAGCAAATTTATGATAAATCGACTGTTTTTCCTATATTTCAAAATCGTTTTAATTAACTATCTTGCTGTGTTTAGCTTTCTTGAACGTACCATTATGCGGTTTTATTTTCCCACCATTTTGTGATTGACATTATATTCCCTCTCTGTATGCTGGAATGTATTTACATTTTCTACCAGGAGGAACTGGGACCATTTTACAGACAAATCAGCCATCGGTCTCTCCCCCGGATCGCAGCAAACAGCTTCCGGTAGATCTTCATGCAAATGTCAAGCACTTTTTTCCTCGGTGCGGTAAGCAAAATTTTCTTTAAACGGTAAGCAGTTTTTTTCCACCATGGTAAGCAGAATTTTCCATGGTAGGTAACCACTTTTTTCAGTATACGGTAAGGAGTTTTTTCCTTCAAGATGGTAAGGTAAACTCCCCTTGATATATGCACATTGATAACTTCATACTACGAGAACAATTCCGGGTGCTTCAGCCGGTAGGATTCTCCCTTCAGGGAGAAACATTTTGCATGATGCAGGATCCTGTCCAGCATGGCGGTTGTCAGGACAGGGTCTCCCATCATCTCAGCCCATTCAGTGATCTCCTTGTTCGTCGTAAAGATGATCGAGTTCGTTTCGTAGGTATCACTGATGAAGGTATGCATTATCACCGTCATTACCGTCATCATCGTCATCAGACAGTGCCACATATGCCAACACACATCAAGGAGGTAAATGATATGGCATTCAAACTAACACGGGCAGAGGACTTCTTTTACGAGCCGATGGCGCACGAAAAATCCGACATGATCGTAGAAGACCTGATCCCGAAAGGTCTCACGATCCTTGCAGGCGCACCCAAGTCATGCAAAAGCTGGATGGCTCTGGATCTGAGCCTGGCGGTATCATCCGGAAGACCGTTTCTGGGGAAGGAAACAAAGGCATGCGGCGTGATCTACTTCGCCTTTGAAGATGGTGAAATGCGCGTCAGACGAAGAGCTCTGGATCTGGCAGAGATCCCTGACCATCGCCTTTGTATC
>JAFRLD010000073.1 GCA_017431395.1 Bacillota bacterium
TAAGGTTTTCAGAAAATTACAATATCATTATATAGTGTGTTCTCTGAATTGGCAAGCGGGATCAGCTCTCCGCCGCCATCTTATCCTCCAGGTTCTTGTGCGCCGTCGTCATCATCAGTTTGATCCGGTTCAGCTGATTCACGTGGGATGCGCCCGGGTCGAAGTCTATGGCGACGATATTCGCCTTCGGACTGAACTTGCGCATGGCCTTCATCATGCCCTTGCCGGTCACGTGGTTCGGCAGGCAGGCGAACGGCTGCAGGCAGGCGATGTTCTCAACGCCATGTTCGATCAGCTCGACCATCTCACCGGTCAGAAGCCACCCTTCTCCGCACTGGTTGCCCAGGGAGACGACCTGGGACGCCGACTTCGCGGTCTCCTCGATCGTCGATGGTTCGTAGAAGCGTTTTGACGCCCGCAGAGCCTTTCGCATCGGGGCACGGTAGTGCTCGATGAACCGGATGGCCGCCTTATTGCCCATCATCGCGCCATAGCTGCCGGACAGGTGCTGGTAATTGAACTCCTTGTTCTGCATGCCATAAAGCAGGAAGTCCATCAGGTCCAGTACGACCGCTTCGCCGCCTTCTTCCTCGATGACACCGACGATATCGTTGTTGGCCGTCGGATGGTACTTGACCAGGATCTCGCCGACCACACCGACCTTTGGCTTCCTGATGTCCCGCAGAGGCAGACGGTCGAAATCGTGGACGATCCCGGCGATGTTCTTTTTGTACTCCCGCATGTCGCCGTTCATCACATTCTTCTCTGCCTGCTTGTTCCAGAACTCATAGAGCTTATTGGCAGAGCCAGGCTCGACCTCATAAGGCCGGGTCGCATACAGCACTCTCATGAACAGATCGCCATAGATCACGGCCATCATGCCCCGTTTGATCAGTTTCGGGTCGGTGAGCTTGAAGCCCGGGTTCGTTTCCAGGCCGGCCGCATTGACCGAAATGATCGGGATCTGGGACATGCCGAGATCTTTCAGCGCCTTACGGAGCAGCGAAATGTAGTTCGAAGCACGGCACTGCCCGCCGGTCTGCGACATGAAGACCGCGGTCTTATCCAGATTATACTGTCCGGACTTCAGGGCCGCGATCGTCTGTCCCAGCGTAACGATCGTCGGATAGCATGCATCGTTGTTGACATATTTCAGGCCCTCTTCCACCGCGTTGGTCGTCACCGGCGGAAGCTCGATCGCCCGGTAACCGCAGGAACGCATCATCTTCTCCAGCAGACGGAAATGGATCGGGGACATCTGCGGCATCATGACCGTGTATTCGTCCTTCATTTCCTTAGTGAAGATCTGACGCTCGTAAGGTACGTTCGTCGGCTGCGCCTTGACATCGTTCTTCTCGCGCTCCATGATGGCGGCCCGCAGGGACCGGACACGGATCCTCGCCGCGCCCAGATTCGAGCCTTCGTCGATCTTAAGGACCGTATAGAGCTTATTATTGTTGTGGCAGATCTCCTCGACCTGGTCTGTGGTGACCGCATCGAGCCCGCAGCCGAAGGAGTTGAGCTGGATCAGCTCCACATCGTCCCGGGTCCCGGCGAAGATCGCCGCCCGGTACATCCTCGAATGGTAGACCCACTGGTCGAGGACGCGGATCGGACGCTCCAGTGTCGCCAGATGACAGACGGAATCCTCTGTCAGGACGATCATTCCATAGGAGTTGATCAGCTTGTCCATGCCGTGGTTGATCTCAGGATCCACGTGGTACGGACGTCCCGCCAGGACGATGGCCTTGGCGTGGTTCTCCTCTGCGTATTTCAGAGCGGCTTCTCCCGCGGCTGCCATATCTTCATGGAATTTGCGGTCCTCGGCGCGCGCCGCGTCGACCGCCCGGCCGATCTCAGAGATCGTGATCCCCATCGGCTTGAAGACCTTCTTCAGCTCCTGCTTCAGCCGTTTATCATCGTCATACGGCAGGAACGGGTGCAGGAAAGTGACCCCTTCCTCTTCGATGATCTCGTCCATATTGTTGGCGATGACCTCCGGATAGGTCGCAACGATCGGGCAATTGTAGTGGTTCGGCTGCTTCTCATCCTCTACCCGCTCATAGTTGATGCTCGGATAGAAGATCAGCTTGTGGCCGTCCGCGATCAGCGACTTGATATGACCGTGGACCAGCTTAGCCGGATAACAGGCCGTATCCGAGGAGATCGTATCCATGCCCATCTCGTAGATGGACTTCTTTGACATAGGAGAAAGCACGACGTGGAAGCCGAGCTTCGTGAAGAACGTGTGCCAGAACGGGTAGTTCTCATACATGTTCAGCACGCGCGGGATCGCGATGGTGCCCCGCAGAGCCGCATCCTCCGGCAGGCTCTCATAATCGAAGAGCCGTTTCAGCTTATACTGGTACAGGTTCGGCAGGTCGGTCTCCTTCTCCGCCTTGCCGGCCCCCTTCTCGCAGCGGTTGCCCGTGATCAGACGGCTACCGTCGGCGAATTTATTGATGGTGAGCAGGCAGTTGTTCTCGCACTGCCGGCATCTCGTAGTCGAAGTCTTCACATCGAACGTCTCGAGCTCATCACGCTTCAGAAGGCTGGAATGCTGGCCTTCCTTGCAGTTATCCCTGGCGATCAGCGCGCAGCCGAAGGCTCCCATCAGACCGGAGATGTCCGGACGGACAACGTCCTTGCCCAGGATCTTCTCAATACTGCGCAGCACCGCTTCGTTCAGGAACGTTCCGCCCTGCACGACGATCTTCTCTCCGGCATCTTCAGGGTTTCTGAGCTTGATGACCTTGTACAGGGCATTTTTGATGACCGAATAGGAAAGCCCTGCGGAGATATCCCCGATCGTGGCACCCTCCTTCTGGGCCTGCTTGACCTTCGAGTTCATGAAGACGGTGCACCTCGTTCCGAGGTCTACCGGAGCCTTGGCCAGCAGTGCCTCCTGTGCGAATTCAGGCACGCTCAGGTTGACAGACTTGGCATAAGTCTCGATGAAGGATCCGCAGCCGGAGGAACAGGCCTCATTCAGCATAATGTTATAAAGCGCATTGTCTTTTATCCTCATGCACTTCATGTCCTGTCCGCCGATGTCGAGAATGAAGTCGACGCCCGGCAAAAACTCTTCCGCTGCCTTATAGTGCGCCATGGTCTCGATCTCGCCCATGTCTGCATGGAATGCGGCCTTGATCAGATTCTCTCCGTAGCCGGTGACCGCCGTGCCTGCGATGTAGCAATCCTCAGGCATCTGGTCGTAGACATCCTTAAGCATCTCAATGATCGGGGCGATCGGCTTGCCTCGATTGTTTTTATAGAAAGTATACAGAACATTTTTATCGTCATCCATGACCACGGACTTGGTCGTGGTCGAACCCGCGTCGATCCCTAAAAATAGCCGTCCGGAGGCATCTTTGAGATCCTTCCTGCGGACCTTGGCCTGGCCGTGACGGGCACGGAATTCGTCCAGATCCTCCTGATCGCGGAACAGCGGTTCGATCAGCCCGGTGTCTCTGAGCTGGCTCTGGTCCGCGCGCTTCAGGCGGTTCAGGATCTGCGGCAGATTCGTCTCATCGTATTTGCCAGCCAGATATGCCGCGCCGATGGCGACGAAAAACCTGGAATTATCCGGGAAGATCACGTCTTCCGGAGCGATATCGAGCGTTTCGATGAAGCGCTTCCTGAGCTCCGGCAGGAAGGACAGAGGTCCGCCCAGAAAAGCGACTTTGCCGCGGATCGGATGACCGCAGGCCAGGCCGGAAATGGTCTGGTCCACGACCGCCTGAAAGATCGATGCTGCCAGGTCCTCTATCTTGGCACCGTCATTGATCAAAGGCTGGATATCCGTCTTCGCGAATACCCCGCAGCGGGCCGCGATCGGATAGATCAGCGTATGCTTCTCCGCCGCCGCGTTCAGCCCGTCCGCATCGGTATTGAGCAGCACTGCCATCTGGTCGATGAATGCTCCCGTACCGCCGGCACAGGTTCCGTTCATCCTCTGTTCGATGGTCTGTCCGTAGAAGGTGATCTTCGCATCCTCACCTCCAAGCTCGATCGCAGTATCCGTTTCGGGGATCAATTCTTCGACCGCCCTGCTGCAGGCTATGACCTCCTGCTCGAACGGGACCTGCACCAACTTCGCCAGGGACAGTCCGCCGGAGCCCGTGATAACCGCCTGGACGGGGGTGTCGCCGAATTCGTGCTCCGCCTTCTCGATCAGCTCTTCGACCTTATCGAAGACATTGGACATGTGCCGTTCATACCGGCTGTAGATGATGTTATCCTCATCATCCATGAATACAAGTTTGACTGTAGTTGATCCTACGTCGATTCCTAATCTCATTTCATTATCCTCTTAAACATATATATGTAGATTTCCAAGACGATATATTCTATAATAGATACGGGTTTAATGCAATCCATATTTGGTATTAAAAATGAAATCGACCATTAGTAAACGTTCATATCAAGCCATTTACAGGTTTTTAGACAAATTTAGTCCAATTGACGGTGACTGCGGGAAGCTCTGCGGGGCTGCCTGCTGCACCTGCAACACGGACCCGGACGATACGACGCCCCACGCCGAATCCGATGAGGACGCGGATTACTCCATGGGCCTATACCTCATGCCCGGCGAGGAGCAGATGTATACGTTTGATGAAGACTGGATCCACTGGGGCTACCTGCAGGCCGAAGACTATGACTTCCCTGAGAGCTGGCACGGTAAGATCCCCTTCTTTCAGTGCACCACGCCCCCGATCTGTCCCAGAGAAAAAAGGCCTCTGCAATGCAGGACCTTCCCATTGGCGCCGCATCTCGATGAGAACGGCTTTCTCTTTATGATCTATCATCTCGATCCGCTGCCCTATGCCTGTCCTCTTGTGGACCAAAGGCTGGTCCGCCCTATCCGTCCAGCCTTTGCGAAAGCTACCTGGACGGCCTGGAACCACCTGATCCGTGACCCGCTCATCCGGGACATGGTCGAGCTTGACTCCATAGTCCGCGAAGAAGAAGGCTGGCCGGTCGAGATCGTATATCCCTGAAAACAGACTAAAACGGCTCATCCGGCGCGATCCCTAACCGCCGGAATTCTTTTTTGTACATATGATGAAGCATCAGCGCGAAGTACAGCGTGCCGAAGATCTCAGCCAGCGGGAACGAGTACCAGACCATGCCGAGACCGAACAGATGCGCGAAAAGCAGAGCGATCGGCAGGACACCGACGAACTGGCGGATGATCGAGCCCCAAAGGCTGAGGAATCCGTGGCCGGAGGCCTGGAAGATCGAGGACGACATGATGCCGAAGGAAGCCGGCATGAAACACCAGCTGATCGCCCGGAACGCCGGCACCCCGATCTCGTACATGTCCGCGCTGTCTTTCGCGTTAAAGACTGAGATCAGCTGATGCGGGAAGATCTGGAACAGGATGAACCCGCAGAGCATGATGCAGAAAGCGGCGAAGAAGCCTTTTTTGAAAGCTTCCATGAAGCGTTTTCGGTTCTGGGCACCGTAGTTATATCCCATGATCGGCAGAACGCCCTGGTTGAGGCCGATGCAGGGCATGAAAATAAAGGACTGGAGCCTGCCATAGATCCCCATGACGGCGACCGCGGTTTCTGTGAAGTTGCCAAGGATCATGTTCATGGAGAACTGCAGGATCGAGCCGAGCCCCTGCATGAGGATCGCAGGACCCCCTACGGCGTAGATGTCTTTCACGATCTGACCATTCCACTTCCATCCCCTGAAGTAAACCTTCACCGGATGTTTCCTGCGGAACAGGATATAGGTCCCGAGGACAAAGGACAGGGCCTGGCCGAATACGGTCGCCACCGCAGCGCCAAGGACGTCCATCTCTGGGAAAGGCCCGAGGCCAAAGATCAGCAGCGGGTCCATGATGATATTCGAGATGCCGCCGACCAGACCGCAGATCATCGGTACGATCATGTTGCCCGTTGCCTGCAGGATCTTCTCCGTGGTGCACTGAACGATGACCATGAGGGAGCCGATCATGACGATGCTGAGATAGATCGTCCCGTTCTCGACGATGTATGGCGTGTCGGACATGATGTGCATCATGGGCTTTGACAGGAACAGGCCGATGATGAGGAACGGGATCCAGCTGATAAAGGACAGCCGGTAGCCGTGGCTCGCCGCCATATTGGCCTCCTCGAATCGTTTGGCGCCCAGGCGTCTTGAGATCAGGGAATTGATGCCGACACCGGTGCCGACCGCCACGGAGATCATCAGGAACTGGAACGGGAAGACGTAAGTCACCGCGGCCAGTGCATCCTCTCCCAGGCGGGATACGAAGAAACTGTCCACCACGTTGTACATGGCCTGCATAAGCATGGATAGGATGGCAGGCCAGGACATATTAAAAATCAGTTTTCCGATGGGCATTACGCCCATTTTATTTTCTGGCATAAAAAACACTCCTTGCGAAAATCACAAGGAGTATTCTACCACTATAGTATTGATATTTCAACACGGGATTTAATAAACGGAGGTCTTGTAGATGAACTTGACACTGCCGTCCATATCGCCCTCGAGTTCCGTAAATGTCTTGTAGGACTGGCCCGCATCGAGCAGATCGTTCATGTCGTCCAGACTGCCCTTAAGATCGTCATTGTAGAGGTCGACGATCTTGCGGATCCCCTTCTTATAGAGCTCACCCATGCCCTGGCTCAGCTTCAGGGAGCCCTTGTCGAGCTGGGCGGCACCGGAAGCGATCTGGTCCGCGCCTTCGGAAAGCTCATCCATGCCCTTCGCGAGTTCCTTCGCTCCGCCGGCGAGTTTCACATTGCCTTTGGAGATCTGGTTCGCGCCAGTAGTGAGTTGGTTCAGGCCCTTGCTGAGCTCGCTGTTCTTGCCGGTCGCCTTCTCCAGAGTATCGTGGAGCTCGGTGAGA
>JAFRLD010000074.1 GCA_017431395.1 Bacillota bacterium
AAGATCAGTCCGCCCAGGTTCCGTCTCTTCGCGACCCAGCCGTTCAGGGATACTGTTTCTCCAATATTTTCTTTTCTGAGGTCACCGCACATGTGGGTGCGTTTCAGGATTGCCATGCTTATTATGTCCTTTCTATATGTAGTACGTGGATGGTAGATGTGTTCGTCTCCAACGCACGACTCACATCCGAGTTATTTCAATCAAGCTATTTTAACTGCTTTCTCCCTTCCGCATCAGTTCGACTGCGGCTTGGGAACAGGTCGTTGAAATTATCAGGTCGCGTTGCGGTATCGACGAACGATTCTGTCGCATTGTTTCGGTTGGGAAAACATGCCGCGAACGATTCCGCAGTCACAGATGCGGCCGCCAGCGAAGCGAGCGTCGGAAACAGTCTGACCTCCGAAAACTGTTTGAGCGATCTCCGATCGCGAGTTTTTTCGGAGTCCTGTTTCCGGCGAGCGAGCGCTGCGGTTCGCCTGTGACGAGGACTAAGTGAGTCGATATCACATCCTGCCAAAACCCGATCAACGACTTATTTCGCCAGCTCCGCAGCGATCTGATCCATCGCCACTTCCGTCTGCTCCCCACTCTCCATATCTTTGATGGTAAGCATCCCACTCTCCAGCTCGCTCTCCCCGATCACGATCGTCTTGGCCGCATCGATACGGTTTGCCAGCTTGAACTGGTTCTTGAGGTTCCGGCCCATCACATCCATCTGGACGGAGAAGCCGCTTTCGCGGAGTTCCTTCATCAGTTTCAGAGCGGCCAGCTTGCAGTCCTCGCCCTGGAAGGCGATGAAGACATCCGTGCCCGGCTCCTTCGGGATCTCGAATCCGCAGGCTTCCATGGTCATGAGGATACGCTCCTTGCCCATGCCCCAGCCAACGCCAGGGGTGGACGGTCCGCCGATCTCCTCGACCAGGCCGTCATAGCGCCCGCCGCCGCAGACCGTGCCCTGGGCACCGATCTTCGTGGTGACGAATTCGAAAGCAGTCTTCGTATAATAGTCGAGGCCGCGGACGATCTTCGGATTGACGACGTATTCGATGCCGAACGCATCCAGGTTCGCCTTAAGCTCCTCGAACGCCTGCTTGCAGTCGTCACAGAGATAATCCAGCATCATCGGGGCGTCTTTGACGAGCTCCTGGTCGATCGGCGATTTGCAGTCCAAGATCCGCATAGGATTCGTGTGGTAACGTTCCTGGCAGGTCGGGCAAAGCTCGTCATACTTCGGCTTCAGGAAGTCCTTCAAGGCTTCCCTGTGCTTGCCTCTGCACTCCGGACAGCCGACGCTGTTGATCTGCAGCTCTACATCGGTGATGCCCATCTCCTTGATGAAATCATATCCAATGGCGATGATCTCCGCATCCGCCATCATATTCATCGTTCCGAACGTCTCGACACCGAACTGGTGGAACTCACGGAGACGGCCCGACTGCGGCTTCTCATACCGGCAGCACGGGATATTGTAATAGACCTTGGTCGGCTGCGGATCCGCATAAGTCTTGTGCTCGCAGAACGCTCTGACGACCGGGGAAGTCCCTTCCGGGCGGAGCGTGATGCTCCGGTTTCCGAAGTCCTTGAACGTATACATTTCCTTCTGTACGATATCCGTTGTATCACCAACACCGCGCTGGAACAGTTCCGTATGTTCGAAGATAGGGGTCCGGATCTCCTTGAATCCGTATCTTCTGCAGATCTCGGCAAATTTTTCCTCGATATAATGCCATTTGTAGACCTGATCCGGCATCGTGTCTTTGGTTCCCTTCGGTGCGTTTGTTAACATTTGATACCTCCTGATACTTTGTTCTGGCCGAAAAACTTCTGTCTTTTTCGGTCCATCATGTCATCGATGCGATCGATGTATATTTCGTAATTGGATACATTGGGGACCCGCTCCAGCCGGTTTTCGGCCGGGAAGTAGATCTTGCTGATCCCTCCGGCGCCCAGTGCCAGAATGGACTGGCGCTCCTCCATGATCCTGATATTATAAACAGAGATCTTGTCCTCTCTGCAATATCCGATATTCTCCGTGTTACCGGACGTATGCTTCTGCCGGTACAGATAATAGGGCCGGAATCCGGCGCCGCGCAGGGTTTCCGATGCATGCGTCAGCATCTTCTCCCTGAGCTCCTCCTCCCGGTAGTTGAAGTTCTCGTCCATTTCCTTTAGCCGGGATGCCCGTTTCACCGCGAGCGTATGCAGCGTGATGTTGTCCGCTCCGAGCTCCAGGACCTCGTCAAGGCTCTGTGCAAAGGCTGGATAGTCCTCTCCGGGAAGCCCTGCGATGAGGTCGGTGTTGATGCAGTCGAAGCCGGCAGCCTTAGCTATCCTGAAAGCCTCTCTCGTCTGCTCTACCGTATGCCTGCGCCCGATCAGATCCAGCGTCTCCTGATGCATGGTCTGCGGATTGATGCTGATCCGGCCGACTCCGTTTGCCTGCATGACAGTAAGTTTGCCCTCTGTGATCGTATCCGGCCGGCCGGCTTCCACCGTGAATTCCCGGCAGGAACTCAGGTCAAAACGGCTTCGGATGCGGGATAGAAGCGATTCCAGATTCCCCTCATCCAGTGTCGTCGGCGTACCGCCGCCGATATAGACCGATTCGATCTGAAGGCCCTCTTCTGCGGCAGCTGCCGCTGCGAAATCGATCTCCTGTTCCAAGCCTCTCAGATACCGGACGATCTCTTCCTCCCCTACCTGATTGGAAGTAAAGGAGCAGTACAGGCATCTGGTCGGACAAAACGGGATCCCGATATAGACGCCGCAGCTCTTCTGAGGCGGATCTCCGGAGGTATTTTTCTGATACTCCAGGATCTCTGTCGTCAAACGGACCTTGTCCGGATGGAGCAGGTACTGATCCGAAAGGATCTCCTTCGTCCGGTCAAGCGGCAATATGGTAGGCCTGGTCTCAATAGACGCCATCCGTGCTCCGTACGTCAGCTCATAAGCGAGCTTGACAGGGCGAATGCCGGTCAGGATGCCCCACTTCGGGGATTTACCGGTGGCTTCGCTAAGATCCCGGTAGATCTGGCGCTTCAGTTCATCCGCGTCGCCTTCGAAGCGGTAGTCCAGCCTTTGCATAGAGCTGCCTGCGGGGACCTCTGCCTCCGCGGGCGTGATTAGCCGGTACTCGGAAGGCTGCAGGAAGACCTTGATGAGCTCCTCATATGCGTTCAGTTTGTCTGTGCCGGTGATGCTGATCTCAAACAAACGGATTGTGCTCCTTTTCCCATCCGATGTTCGTCGGACCCATGTGGCCCGGGTAGACATCGGTGTCATCCGGCAGCGTCCAGAGCTTCGTGTGGATGGAATCCTTTAGCTTCTTGAAGGAGCATCCGGGGAAGTCCGTGCGGCCGATGGACTGCTGGAACAGCGTGTCGCCGCTGAAACAGGTCTTCCAGGCGGGGATGTAGATACACATGCCGCCCGGGGAATGGCCAGGTGTGAACAGGAACTGGAGCTCCAGGCTGCCTATGGTCATGGTATCCCCGTCATCTACGGTGATGTCCGGATGGACCCTGGTGAGCTGGCCGAACTGGCGGCTCATGTTGAAGTCCGGATCGCCGAGCATCTGTGTTTCGTGGACACAGGCGACGATCTTCACGTCCGGGAAATCCTGCTGCAAAGCCGGGATCCCCATGATATGGTCCGAATGTCCGTGGGTCAGCAGGATGTATTCCAGGTCTGCCCCGCTTGACATAACATAGTCTTTCATCTTCTCGTTCCAGCCGCCCGGATCGACGATGAACGCCTTGTTTGTGGTCTCATCCACCACAAAGTATGTATTGACGCCGAGCATACCGCTGGGCATATTCGTGATCTGCATTCGAATTCCTCCAAATATCGCTATATCAGAACAGCTTATGGCTGTCCAGAAGTATCGTTACAGGGCCGTCATTGCGGATATCCACGACCATATGCGTCTGGAAGACTCCCTCTTCGACGTGGATCCCTTTTTCGCGGATACGGGCGATCACGGCCTGATATAAGGCATTGGCCTCCTCCGGCCGGGCTGCTTTCGTGAAGCCGGGCCGGCGCCCTTTTCGCGCATCCGCCAGCAGTGTGAACTGGGAGATCGCGAGGATCTCTCCTCCTATATCTTCAATGCTCAGGTTGAGCTTGTCCTCCTCATCCTCGAAGATCCGAAGGCCGGTGATCTTGTCCGCGATATAGACGGCGTCCTTTTCTGTATCTCCGGTCTCGACGCCGATCAGGACGTTGAATCCTGCCCCGATCGATCCTTTGACCTCGCCGTCAACGCTGACGCTGCTGCTTGTGACCTTTTGTACGACTGCTCTCATGGTTTATCCTTCGTTATAATCTGCTCCTGTAGGCATCGATGATGCCCGGTACGTTTCGCAGGGACCGGCACATCTTGTCGACCTGTTCCCGGTCATGGATCGACAGGGTCAGATCCATGCGGATCGTCTCGTCCTTGCCGGCTTTCGCGTTCAGGCCGGCTATATGGACGTCCATATCCTCGCAGATCTTGGAGATGCTGGAGAATATGCCTTTTTGATCCTTGGCGATCAGAGCGATCGTGCTGTTATAGGAGCCCTTATCAAGCATTTCGGGATCCCAGCTGACTTCGATCATACGCTGGCGGTCCTCATCGCTCAGGTTGCGGAGATTATCGCAATCCCTGCGGTGCACGGTGATCCCCCTGCCCTTCGTGATAAAACCGACGATGTCATCTCCGGGGACCGGGCGGCAGCATTTGCCAAGAGTGATCAGGAGATTATCCACACCGTCCACGACGATGCCTGTGGAGTCGATCATCCGGCGGTGTTCCTGGGCCTGGCGTTCCGCACGCTTCTGGACCTTCTCACCAACGCGGTTGAGGTCGTCCATCAGGGAAGCTTCTTTCTCGCTCTCCTCGATCCTTCCGGCTTCCTCTTCATATCCGAGCAGGATGCCGAGCACCTTGCTCTGGAAGTTGCCGCCATAGCTCAGCTGTGTGAACAGCTCGTCCTGATCCTTGAAGTTGAGTTCTTTGACGAGGCGGTTCAGATAGGAGTTCTTCAGGAGGACTTTCGGATCCTGTCCCTTCTTGCGAAGGTACTTGTCGAACATGTCCTTGCCCTTGTCCACCGCATCGTTCTTGTTCTCCCGTTTGAGCCACTGGCGGATCTTGTTTCTCGCCGAACTGCTCTTCGCGATCTTCAGCCAGTCGATGCTGGGGCCGGCGGCGTTCGGGGAGGTGACGATCTCGATGATATTGCCGTTTTCGAGCTGGTGGTCGATCGTGACCATCTTGCCGTTGACTTTCGCGCCGACACATTTGCAGCCGACATCGGTATGGATCTTGAAAGCGAAGTCAAGCGGCGTTGAACCGGCAGGAAGCTCGATGACATCCCCCTGCGGGGTGAAGACGAATACCTGCGATGAAAACAGATCCATCTTGAGCGACTCCATGAATTCTCTGGGGTCGCTTACATCCTTCTGCCATTCCAGGGCCTGACGGAGCCAGGAAAGCTTGACCTCTTCGGTATCGGTCTGGATGCCTTCTTTGTATTTCCAGTGGGCTGCGATACCGTATTCTGCGATCCGGTGCATCTCATAAGTCCGGATCTGGATCTCGAATGGACGTGCCGCATCCCCAATGACCGTAGTATGAAGGGATTGATAGAGGTTCGGCTTCGGCATCGCGATATAGTCCTTGAACCTCCCCGGGATCGGAGTCCACATGGTATGCACAAGTCCGAGTACTGCATAGCAGTCCCGGACTGTTTCAACGATGATCCGAACGGCCATCAGGTCGAAGATCTCATCGATGTTCTTGTGCTGATATTTCATTTTTTTGTAGATGCTGTAGAAGTGTTTCGAGCGTCCGTACACCTCATACCGGATCCCGATATCATCGAGTCCGGAACGGATCTTCTCAATGATCCCGTTGATGGCTTCCTCGCGCGCCTCTTTTCGCTCGCTGACCTGTTCCGCCAGATCGTAGTATGCTTCCGGCTCCAGGAATTTGAGCGCGATATCCTCGAGCTCCATCTTCATGGAATAGATACCGAGCCTGGCTGCGAGAGGCGCGTAGATATCCAGTGTTTCCTGGCATTTCTCGACGATCTTCTCATGAGACATGTAGTTGATCGTCCGTAGGTTGTGGAGACGGTCTGAAAGCTTGATGATCAGGACCCGGATGTCCTTCGACATGGCGAGGAACATCTTCCGGAGATTCTCGACCTGTTTGGCTTCCTTGCTCTCCGCCTTCAGGGAACCGAGTTTGGTAACGCCGTCGACCAGCAGGCAGACTTCACTTCCGAAGTCCCTGGCGAGTTCTTCCTTCGTATAAGGCGTATCCTCCACGACATCATGAA
Source organism: Bacillota bacterium (assembly GCA_017431395.1). Classification (GTDB taxonomy): domain Bacteria; phylum Bacillota; class Clostridia; order Peptostreptococcales; family Anaerovoracaceae; genus Lentihominibacter. The sequence goes on from JAFRLD010000074.1 coordinate 6,327, forward strand.
GAAGCCCCGCTACGATAGTTTCTTCGTCCATACCAAGATCCGCCAGGATCTCAGCTACAGCCATCGGGTGGATCAGATAGGGTTCCCCCGATTTTCGCAGCTGTCCCCTGTGCATCTCTTCGGCGACATCGTAGGCGCGGCCGATAAGATCGATGTCGTAATTCTCGTTATACTCCAGTAATGTGTTAAGGAATTCGCTCTTTTTCTTCATGAATGCCTAGAGACGGAATGTCTCATCCTCGTCATCGCGGGGCTCTACCTGCTTCTTGTTGCCCTTCACATATCTTTTGGAACGGCGCTGGCCGTTTGTCTGCTTCTGCTTCTTCTCTGCTGTCTCGGCTGCCTGCGCTGCTTCATCCTTAACTTCTGCGATCCTGGCTTCTGCCTCAGCTGCCTTCGCAGCATCGTCCGGGATCGCTTCCTCAGCTGCTGCCGGAAGCTCCTCTGCCTTCTCCCCGCTTGCCTGCAGTTTCTTCGCGGCTTTAGCGTCTTTCTTAGCCTGCTTCTGGGCAAGCTTCACCTGACGCTCATAAGTGGATACCTTAGCGGCTGTGCTGAACTCATAGTACAGCGGTGAGCATACGCAAATGGAGGAATAGGTACCGGCGAGGATACCGACCATCAGCGGCAGTATGAATACACGGATGGCATCGCCGGCCATGATCAGGAGCGGAACCATGACGATGAGAGTGGTCGCGGAGGTCATCAATGATCTGCCTAAGGTCTGGGTGATCGATCGGTCGATGGTCTCTACGAGCGTTCCCCTCTTCATGTATTTCAGGTTCTCTCTGATACGGTCGAAGATAACGATGGTATCGTTGATCGAGTAACCTACAACGGTCAGGATACCGGCGATAAACGGGTTATTAACAGTTACCTGGAAGATCGCATAGAACGAAACGACGATCAGTACGTCATGCAGTACACCGAGCAGCGCTGCTCCACCGAACCGCCACTGACGGAACCGGATCCGGATATAGATCAGCATACATGCCGCTGCTATGACAAGTGCCAGGATCGCGTTGTTTCGAAGTTCTTTGCCTATAGAGCCGCCGAACAGTTCCTGAGCGACGACGTCTTCATCGGTCGTCCCGAATTCTTCATTGATCGCGTCGATGACTTTCGCCCGCTCTTCATTCTCCATAGCGACCTTGGTACGGATAACGATCTCGGAATTGTCCGCTCCGGAGTAGATGATGGTCGGCTCCAGATCGAATTCGCTGATCGCCTTCTCTACATCACTGATCTTGACCTGCTTGCCCATATCCATCTGGATCATGGTACCTCCAGTGAAGTCGATACCGAAGTTCAGTCCGCGGATCACGCCGCATCCAAGACCGATGACCAGGATCACGCAGGAGATGATGTAGAAGATCTTTCTCTTCTCGATGATCGGGATGAGCTTCCTAAGCTGCAGGAATGTAGTACCATCCTGCTTCATGCCGAAGAAGCCAAGCTTCGCTGTGGAACGGCTCTGTGCGAACAGGCCGACGTACAGCTGTGTGATGATGACCGCCGTGAAGATACTGACGATGATACCAACCATGAAGGTGAAGGCAAATCCCTTGACCGAGCTGGTACCTACCTCGTACAGGATGACGGCCGCGATCAGTGTGGTGACCTGAGAGTCGATGATCGAGGTCAAAGCACGCTTGTATCCGGTCTCTGCTGCGACGCGTATACTTCGCCCTGCGGATAATTCTTCTCTGATACGCGAGAATATGATGACGTTGGCGTCTACCGCCATACCGACGGCTACAATGATACCTGCGATTCCCGGCAGGGTCAGGGTCACGCCCATGAGGGACATGATGTTCAGTACGATGACCACATAGAACAGGAGCGCCAGGTCAGCCGCGATACCAAGGCCTCTGTAGGCGATCAGCATCAGGAGCAGGATCAGTCCGAGACCGATCATACCTGCGTAAACGCTCATTTCGAGTGCGTTATATCCGATCTGTGCAGACTGGACAGAGGATGTGACCTCGGTCAGTGTGATCGGAAGGCTGCCGCCTCGAATGAGGGCAGCCAGGTTGCTGGCTTCTTCCTGTGTGAAATCACCGGTGATGCTGCAGCTTCCGCCTGCGATCGGTTCATTGACGTGAGGCGCTGAGATGATCTCGTTATCGAGAACGATAGCGATGGCACCGCCGTCCACACCCTGGATCGCAGAGGTGACCTCACCGTTATATGCTTTCTTGGTGGCTTCATAGAATGCGTCAGCGCCGCTGGAATCAAATTTCAGGTTGACGGCATAGCTGGTGGACTTATCGTCCTGCCCTGCCTGTGCGTCCTTGACGCTGCTTCCATCCAGTACCAGTGTTCCATCCGCCAGGATGAACTGCAGCTGTGCAGTCTTACCGATCTGCTGGATGGCTTCCTCGGCATTGGTGGCACCAGGCAGCTCGACACGGATCCGGTTCTCACCTTCGATGGTGACCGTCGGCTCCGAAAGACCCAGCTCGTTGACACGGTTCTCGATGACGGCCTGCGTCTGTTCCATGACCGTCCGCTTGTCTTCCTCGGTGCTGTACTTGGCCAGATCCTTCGCGTCCGCTTCCAGAACGACGTAGACACCGCCCTTGATATCAAGGCCGAGGCCCATTCTGTCTTTTATCGGTGTCAAAGGGCCAATGCCTTTTACTGTAACGACCCAACCGAATGCGATGATTATGATAAAGATAATCGCCAGCACTCTTCTCACGTTATAACTCATATAATCCTCCAGCTAAAAATTATTTCGTATTCTCAACAGAATAGTACATTCTATTGTACATCGTTTCAGACCTTCATACAAGTAAAAATAAAAGAAGAAATGGTCCACATTTCTTCTTTTGAAACAATTTCTCTGTACTTTTGACGAGATGAAATAAGTATGGGAGTTAAGCCTCCTCGGATGGAGCTTCCGCAGCTTCGCTGACAGTCTCCGCGATCTCCTCTGCCGGAGCTTCTTCGACTGCCGGTGCCGCTTCTTCGACTGCTTCCTCTACTACTTCTGCCGCTTCTTCTTTCACTTCTACGACCGGCTCTTCTTCGACGACCGGAGCAGCTTTCTTCATTCTCTTCGGCTTGGATTTCTTAACTTCCTTCTCTTCGGCGTCGCCCATTTCCTCATAATCGTCTGCAGTAGCCTTATTATGATTCTTACCTTCTTTGACGACCTTGGAGATCGACCATCTCATCATTTCCATGCGGACCTTGTCTGCGCCGACCTGAAGAACGATCGTTTCATCCTTCGTCTTCACGATCTTGCCGCAGATACCGCCGATCGTGACGATCTCATCTCCTACCTGAACACTGTTTCTCATCGCTGTAGTTTCCTTCTCCCGCTTCTTCTGAGGCCGGATCATCAGGAAATACATGATCACGATCAGCAGTATCAGAGGTATAATTGTCATCATTGTTCCACTCATTACGAAATCCTCCCATTAATTACAATGAACTGGTGCCGGCAGTGGGGGTCGAACCCACACGGTGTTGCCACCACGGGATTTTGAATCCCGCACGTCTGCCAATTCCATCATGCCGGCACGACCTCATAAGTATATCATTATACAGTTACTATTTCAAGTTCTTCGTCCTTGATTTTCTCCATATGTTTACGACCGATCAGACGATACATGACCGGGATCACCATGAGCGTAGTGGCGGTAGCATAGATCAGTCCGCCGATGCATACGATCGCGACCGGCTGCACCATTTCGGCGCCGTTTCCGATCCCGAGAGCCAGCGGGACAAGACCGAGGATCGTCGTCGCCGCGGTCATGATAACCGGCCGCATACGTACGGATCCGGCATTGATGATCGCCTCTTCAAGCTCCTGCCCCTCCAGGCGGAACCGGTTGATACAGTCTACGAGGACGATGGCGTTGTTGACGACGATACCCATCAGCATGACGAAGCCCATCATACCGACGACGCTCAGGACCTGGCCGGTAAGAAGGAGTGCAGCCATACCGCCTGTGAATGCCAGCGGGATCGTGAAGATGACGATCAGCGGGGACCGGAGCGACTGGAACTGGGCGACCATGATCAGGTAGACCAGCGCGAATCCGACGAGCAGCATCAGGAGCATCTGCCGCATGGCGTGCATGATCTCCTCGTTCTGTCCGCCGTAATCCACTTCGACGCCTTTTTTGACCAGATTCTCCTCTTCGATCATCTTGCGGATCTGTGAGGTGACTTTCGTGATGTTATATCCGTCCCTGACTCCGGCTGTGACCGTCGTGCTCCTCCGCTGTCCGCTGTGCGCGATCTCACTGAGGGATGCATCCTCGGTGATGAGGGCGATACTCGACAGGCTCACCTTCTCCCGGGTGCCATCCTTCTGGTCGACGGTCAGCTTCATGTTCTCGAGCTGTTTTCTCGTGAATCCGGATGTATAGTTCTCGATGCTGACATCTATGTTCGTGCCGGTCTGCTTCAGGGTCGTGGCCGTTTTCTCCTTCTGGAGCTTAGCCGCGATCTGCTGGTAGACCTGTCCGACCGTCAGCCCTTCCCTCATCGCTTCGTTTTTATCGACTGTGACGTGGATCTCTTCCGTCCGGTTCTCAGTGATATCAGAAACGTCTTCGACCTGTTTCATTTCGCGCATCCTGCTTTCGACCGCCTCAGTGGACTCACGCAGGTCATCAAGGTCATCGGAATACAGGGTGATCCCGATGTCTGAACCACCCATATATGCGGTCATGTCCATATCGGCAGAGGTCTCGATCTCAAGATCGTATTTCTTCTCGAACTTGCGCAGGACCTTGACGACCTTGTCCGCGTTCTCGGTCTTCGACTGATCCAGGACGATATACATGGAGATATTGCTCACATCGTCCTCTACAGCGGACATCCCCATGACCCCGAGGGTGTCGGTGGCCAGCATGGCCCCTGCCGTCTCCACCCCGTCGATCTTGCGGACGGTATCCATGATCTCATCACTGATGGCCGCATTCTGCTCGAGCGTATTATCCTCCGGCATGGTGATATCCGCCGAGATCTGCGGCGTCGACATGGAAGGCATGTATTCGAAGCCCTTGGTGAGCAGGAGCCCCGCGGATCCAAACAGCAGTACGACCGCCCCGATGAGGACCCATTTCTTGTGGTGCATGCTCCATTCGGCGATGGAACGGTATTTCCGTACGACCCTGCCGTTCTGACCGAGGAAGGTCTTCTTAGGCTTGCGCACCAGCAGCCCCTTCGCCATGGCAGGCGCCAGCGTAAGTGCGATCAAAAGGCTGGCCAGCAGTGAATACGTTACCGTGAGCGCCAGATCCATGAAGACATCCTTCGTCATACCATCGACGAAGATGATCGGAACGAATACGCATATGGTTGTCAGTGTCGATGCGGTGATGGCCCCGGCCACCTGCACGGCACCGGAAACTGCCGCCTGCGTGATGCTGTATCCGAGGCTTCGCAGACGATAGATGTTCTCGATGACGACGATGGAGTTATCAACGAGCATACCAACGCCGATGGCAAGGCCGGACAGCGAGATCATGTTCAGAGTGACCCCGGAGAAATACATCAGCGCGAGCGCGAAGACCACACTGACCGGGATGCTGATGGCTGTGATCAGGGTCGGCCGGATATCCCGCAGGAAGAACAGCAGGATCAGGATCGCCAGAACCGCGCCAAGCAGAAGGTTGCGCAGAACGGAATTGATGACGATATGGATGTATTCACCCTGGTTCATCAAGGCTGTGAAATGGAGTCCGTCGTATTTCTTTTCGAGGGACTCGAACTTATCGAGAACGTTGTCCGCTACCGTCGCGGTCGCATAGGTGGACTGCTTGGTGAAGCTCAGAAGAACGCCGTTCTCCCCGTTGATCCGGGCATAGGTCTCATCATCTTCGGATGCCGGAACGACGGTTCCAATGTCTCTGACCCGGATCGGATCGACCCCGTCGAGGTCAAGATCGAACAGGATCAGATTCTCCATCTCCGCCTTATCAGCGATCCGGTCTCCAACGCTGACCAGGATCTCGTTTTCACCGTCGGTCACGTAACCGGCCGGCATGCTGAAGTTCTGTGCTTCCAGAATAGCGGATACGTTCTCCATCGTGATGATGGTATTAAGGTCAGCTCCCGCCAGGGCCGCGTCCCTGGTGTTCTCTATCTCTTTCAGCGTATTCTTTAACTGGCCGATGGTGGTCTCCATGCTCGCCTTACCGGCGGAGATGTCCGCATAGCCATCGCTCAGCTGGTACATTTTGACCTGTTTCTGGCCCTTCTCGATCTGCTTGATGTATCTTTCGATCCGTTTGATCCCCTTATCGAGCTGTTTCGTATCAGGCTTCGCCCTCTTGACTTTCTCAATGGCCTCTTCCAGTTCCTCCATGCTATTAAAGCCGGCCGCGTTCAGGATCATAAGCTGGACGGCCTCCCCCTGGGGTTCTGCGGCTTTGACCTGATCCATGACCGCCTGAAGCTGTGCGAGCTGCTTCTGCTGCTCCGCCTTGAAGATCGCGATCACCGTCGCCCGGTCAGCGGAGAGCTCGGCTTTCTGGGCCAGAAGCTTCGCTTTAGCATCTGCCGCTTCTTCCATCTGCTTCTGGATCTCTTCCAGGTCTTCCTGGGTATTGGAGAGGTCAGACTCGGCATTCTTGATCTTTTTGATGCCGCTGCGGACCTCGCTCTTGCCATCATCGATCTCAGCATTGATGGCGTCTTTTACCTGATCGTTAAGGGCCTTGATCCGGTCTTTGTCCAGTATGATCTGGAGCCCGTCATCGATCATCCCCATGGCGTTCACGGAGGCAACGCCTTCGGTCCCTTCGAGCGGTGTCAGAAGATCGTCCCGGGTCAGCGTCGAAACCTCGGCCGCATCCATATCCTTATGGGAGACCGCAGCAACGACGACCGGCATCATGTCCATATTGATCTTCATGACAACAGGACTCGCCGCCGATTCCGGCAGCTGGTCTTTGATCTGATCCACCTTGTCCCGGATATCGACGGATATAGCGTCCATATTCACATCGTCAGTAAATACAAGGGAAATATAAGAATAGTTGTCCGCCGAAACGGAGTTCAGTTCATCTACATTAGGAAGTGTAGCGAGCTGCTGTTCCATCGGCTGGGTGATCTCGACCTCAGCCTCCTCCGCGCTCGCCCCCGGATCCGCCGTCAGCACGATGACGACCGGGGCATTCAGGCTCGGGAACAGGTCCGGTGTCATCTTATACAGAGAAACCCCACCAAAAATAAGGACGATCGCGACCGCCACAAAAATCGTAAAAGGTTTTCTGACACTGAACTTGGAGAGCATGTTCTCCCTCACCCTTTCGAAGCCTCATTTCGATGGCTGGCTCCTGAGCGAGCCGCCGTAGAAGATATTATACGTTTAAAGCCATTTTTTTGCAATAGCCAAAGGCTGGTCAACAGGTCGATGTAACACCTGAAGGCATATAACAGGATCTGTCACAGGGCTTTTGGGTCCAGATTCTTTTAGGCTGCGAGTGGGGGCAGTGCCCTCGCTCAGTCCTCGTCGCGGTCAGCTTCATCCTCCTCCCTCACGGTTCGCCTGGAAGTTCGTCGGAACCACCCGACGAACTTCCAGCGGCTCCTTCGTTCGTGTCGTCGGTGAATCTGATCCGCTCCTACTACAATCTATTTGTGGTAGTACTCCAACATCCAGTTGGTGTGTTATCCATCTCATTGCTTAAGCTGTTAGAATGAGTGTGGCAATCGGTCTGGCTATCCGCTCCTGGTACTTCGCGTCCGTTCCGCAGTCTGCCAACCAGCCCTCATTCGCAGCGTTCGTTTTCAGCAGGTTGAACCATCTAAGCAGCGAACGCGTTACGCCTCAGTAGATTGAACAGGCAATGAGTAAAGCTGTTTTTGACCATTGCTAATTCATTTCAAAGGAGAGTTTATCATTATGAACGCAGTGGGCATCGATGTTTCAAAGCGCAAAAGCACAGTTACGATCCGTAGACCCGGTGGTATTGTTGTACTGGAAGAACAACAGCCCTGATGAGCACTTGCACCTCTTAAGACCGGCGCATTGCGGCGGTTCTATTATGATGTCGTCCGTTCAACCTGTACGAAATGCTAAATAATCATTAAAAAGCACTTGACTTATTATTTGCAGACTGCGGAATCCGCTCCGGCACTGCCCCGCCCGACGTCAGCTCGGAATTGTAAAGAACGGCCGGTTCCAACCCATTTTTTACAATTTTCCAAAGGGAAATTGTAAAAAAC